>JALNWC010000004.1 GCA_023231075.1 Rhodoferax sp. | reverse complement strand
CGGCCTCGGCCGCCAGAAAGTTCACGAAGGTGGCGCCGCTGCGATTGACCACGGTGTTGGCCACATAGGTGGCGATGATTTCGCGCTTGAGCGGGTGCAGGTCGATGGCGGCGGAGAATTTCTCGGTCAAGGCCTTGGGGAAATAGGCCTTGAGAACGCGGCTGAAATACGGGTCGTCGGGCAAGTTGCTGGCCAGCAAGTCATCAAACACCGACATCTTGGCGTAGGCCAGCAGCACCGCGCCTTCGGGGGCCGTCAGGCCCTGTTTGAGCGAGCGCCGGCGCACAAATTCTTCGTCGCTGGGCAGGAACTCGATGGCCCGGTTCAGGCGCCCGGCTCCTTCGAGCCACTGGATCAGCCGCTGCTGACCCGCCAGCAGATACAGGGGACGGTGGCAGGCCACGTCGAGCGCCTGCGTCTGGTAGTAGTTGTCGGCCAGCACCAGATGCGCCACTTCGTCGGTCATGGAGGCCAGCAGGTCATTGCGCTGCTTGAGCGTGAGGTCGCCCGCCTCGACCACCCGGTCCAGCAAAATCTTGATGTTGACTTCATGGTCGGAGCAGTCGACGCCGGCCGAGTTGTCGATGGCGTCGGTGTAGATCAGGCCGCCGGCCTGGGCATAGTCAACGCGCCCGAGCTGGGTGCAGCCCAGGTTGCCGCCTTCGACCAGCACCTTGCAGCGCAGTTGCCCGCCATTGACCCGGAATGCGTCGCTGCCTTTGTCGCCCACCTGCGCATGACTTTCTTGCGACGACTTGACATAGGTGCCGATGCCGCCGTTGTAGAGCATGTCCACCGGCGCCTGCAGCAGCGCATGAATCAGGTCGCTGGGTGACAGCTCCGTGGCCTCGATGCCGAGCACCGCGCGCGCCGCCTCGGACAAATGGATCGACTTGGCAGAACGCGGGTAAATGCCGCCGCCTTCCGACAGCACGCTGCGGTCAAAGTCGTCCCAACTGGAGCGCGGCAGATGGAACAGGCGTTGGCGCTCGGCAAAACTGCGCGCCACATCGGGCGCGGGGTCGATAAAGATGTGGCGGTGGTCAAACGCGGCCACCAGCTTGATCTGGGTTGACAGCAGCATGCCGTTGCCAAAGACATCACCCGACATGTCGCCGATGCCGACCACGGTGAAGGGCGTGGTCTGGATGTCGTGCGACAAGGCCCTGAAATGGCGCTTGGCCGACTCCCAGGCACCGCGGGCGGTGATGCCCATTTCCTTGTGGTCGTAGCCCACCGAGCCGCCCGAGGCGAACGCGTCACCCAGCCAGAAACCGTAGTCGGCCGAGACGCTGTTGGCAATGTCGGAGAAACTGGCCGTGCCTTTGTCGGCCGCGACCACCAGGTAAGGGTCATCGCCGTCGTGACGGACCACGTTTTGGGGTGCCACCACCTGGCCCTTGACCAGGTTGTCGGTGACGTCGAGCATGCCCGAGAGCATCAGCTTGTAGCAGGCAATGCCCTCGGCCATGAAGGCGTCGCGGTCGCTGGCGGGCGGCGGGTTTTTCAGCACGAAGCCGCCCTTGGAGCCGACCGGCACGATCACCGTGTTTTTGACTTGCTGGGCCTTCACCAGACCCAGAACTTCGGTGCGGAAGTCTTCGCGCCGGTCCGACCAGCGCAGGCCGCCACGCGCCACTTTGTCAATGCGCAGGTGGATGGCCTCGACGCGCGGCGAATAGACCCAGATTTCAAACAGCGGCTTGGGTTCGGGCATGCCGGGGACGTCGTGCGAGCGGAACTTGAAGCTCATGTAGGGCTTGTCGCCGCCGGCTGGCGTGGTCTGCCACACGTTGGTGCGCACGGTGGCCAGAATGCTGCGGTGGTATTGGCGCAGGATGCGGTCTTCGTCCAGGCTGGCCACAGCGCTTAATTGGCTGTCAAGGGTCGCGTTCACACTGGTTTGCAGCGCCGCACGATCCTGGGTTTGCGCCGGATTGAAACGGGCCTCAAACAACTCGACCAGGGCTTGCGCCGAGGCGGCATTCTTGAACAAGGCCGCTTCCAGATAGCTTTGGCTGTAAGGAAAATTGAGCTGGGTGAAGTAGCGCGTGTAAGCGCGCAACACAGCGATGGCGCGGGCGTCGAGCGAGGTCACCAGCACCAGCTTGTTGAGCTCGTCGCTCTCAATCGCCTTGCACCAGACCTGCACGAACAAGGCCTCAAAACGCTCGCGTATCCGGGCAAACTCGGCCTCGGGCGGCAGCTGCAGGCCCAGATCGTGAATCCAGTCATCTGCTGCTGCGGCATCGGTCAACGCCGGCTGCAATTGGTAGGGATGCTCGTCGAGCACGCGCGCGCCCATGCGTTCGAGCACCGGCAGTGAATCGGACAGCGCGACTTTGACCCGGCTGAAAATCTTGAATCGCACCATGCCGGGCGCACTGTCCAGCGGGCGGTACAGGCGCACCGCCATGGGCCGCCCGGGCGACAGGCTGGCGAGTACCTGCACGTCGTCGGCAGCCATGCGACCGGAGAAATCTTCCTGGTAAGCGGCCGGAAAACTGTCGGCAAAACGGCTGGCCAACGCCAGACCCTGGCTCTCACCATGGATGTGCAGCAGCGCTTGCCTGCAATCGTCTTCCCAGCGCTGGGAAAGCTGGCTAATGCGAAGTTCAAGCGCCGACACATCGACGTTTTGGGGGGCTTGTTGGCGGGCTCTGACAAAGTAGTGAATGCGGGCCAACGGACTGTCGGTCAGCGTCGGGGTGAACTCGATCGACTGGCCATCGAGCGCCCGGCAAAGCTCGTCACCGATCCGCGAGCGCAGCTCGGTGTTGTAGCGGTCACGCGGCACAAAGACCTGCGCCGAGGTGAAGCGGCCAAAAGGGTCGCGACGCAGGAAAACGCGAACCCGTTGGCGCTCCTGCAGCCGCAGGATACCCACGGCATGGTTGATCAGCGTGGCGGTATCGACCTGAAACAGTTCGTCGCGCGGGTAGGCATCGAGAATGGTCTGCAAGGACTTGGCCGCATGGCTCTCGGGCAGCACGCCGACGGCGGCCTTCACGTCGGCCGCGCGGCGCCGGATTTGCGGAATGTCGCCCACGGCGGCGGCATAGGCCTTGGAGGTGTAAAGCCCCAGGAAACGGGCCTCGCCAATGACTTTGCCGGCATCGTCGAAGCGCTTCACCGTCAGGCAGTCGAGCCAGGCCGGGCGGTGCACGGTGGCTCGCGTCATGGCTTTGGTAACCAGCACCAGCTGGTCGGAGTCCAGAAATTCGAGCGCGTCCAAAGGCAAGCGGCTGACCGGTGTTTTGGGCTCACCGCGCAAAATTCCCAGGCCGGATTCAGGCACGGCCACCAGCTTGATGCCGTCTTCTTCACGCAACAACTGGTAGTCACGCGCCCCCAGGAAAGTGAAATGCTGTGACTCAAGCCAGTGCAAAAACGCCACGCCCTCATGTTGGCCCTTGGCCGACAAGGGCGAGCGCGATGAGGCTTCACGCACCGCTTGCAGGTGCTGGAGCATGGGTGCCCAGTCGGTGACTGCGGCGTTGACGTCATGCAACACCTGCGCCAGCTCGGCAGCCAACTGGTCGCGGTCAGCCGGACGCAAAATGCGATCGCACTCCACCAGAATCAGCGAAGAAATCTGACGCCTGGGGACGCCATCCTCCCGGGCGAGCGTGGCCTTGGCTGCCTGGCCATGGGCGTCGCGCTCGACCGCGAGCAGCGGATGAACAATCCAGTGCACCATGCGGCCGCTGCGGTTGATGGCCATGGTGACCGAATCCACCAGAAACGGCATGTCGTCGTGAACCATTTGAATGACGGTGTGTTCACTGTCAAAACCGTCTTCGGCCAGCGTCGGGTTGTAGACACGAATGCGTTCGCCAGAAACGCCTGGCACCGCGTCCAGCAGGCGCCAGTGCGCTGCGGCCAGGGCCAGCAGCGTGGCGGAGCCGCGTTGTTGCAGTTCATCAGGATCGGTGTTGTCAAAATAAGCGGACACAAAGTCAGCCAGCACCGGGCCGGCAGCGCCCGCGTTTTCCAGGGTGTAGCTTCGCAGGTCGGCAAGGGTGGCAGGGGTCATGCAGGTCTCCAGTGAATGCTTTGAATGCCCATGATTCTAGGAAGCCCAAGCGAACTGCAGCGGCCGGAGGCCACCCGACTCATCTACATATGCACAAATCACATGGCCTGTTCAGGCTGCATCATGCCAGTCAAGCGACCAATTCCCTGAAAGAACGTTTTGCAGCCAAAGTACCGCCGTCAGCGTCTTGCCGTCGGTGACCAGCCCCTGGCGGCACCCGTCGAGCAACTCGTCGGGCGTGGCCGTAAAAACATCCAGCAACTCACCCTCGTCCAGGTTTCGCGGGCCCATTTGCAAGCCGCGTGCAAACCAGATGTCGATGAATTCTGTGGAGTAGGCGATGAGCGGGTGCAACACCCCCGCGTGCGCCCATTGGCGGGCAGTAAAACCGGTCTCTTCGCGCAGTTCACGCTGGGCACACGCAAAGCAGCTTTCACCGGCGTCGAGTTTGCCCGCAGGAAACTCGACCATGACGCGGCCCACGGGATAACGAAATTGGCGCTCCAGCACCACCCGCGTGCTTCCGGAGGCATCTTCGAGCAGCGGCACCACCATGACGGCGCCCGGGTGCACCACGTATTCACGGGTGGCCTGGGAGCCGTCAGGCAGGCTGACCACGTCCCGGTACGCATGAAGGAGGCGTCCCTTGAAAAGCTCGGTGCTACTTAACTTTTTCTCAATCAGATGGTCCATCGCACCAGTGTCCATGGACCGTTCGTTGGCTTGCAGAACGAGCGCTTCAGGTCGTCAGCATTTGCTTGACGGCGTTGGCGCACAGAGCCATCAATCCGCCAGGAACGATACCCAGAATCAGCAGCAGGGCCCCATTGAGCGAGAGCACGGCGCGGACTTCAAAGGGTGCCGTGATGGGTCCGGCGCTACCCGACGGGGCGTCGAAATACATCACCTTGACCACGCGCAGGTAGTAGAAAGCACCAACCAGCGACATCATGACGGCGAACACGGCGAGCACGAGTTGCAGGGTTCCACCGGATGCCAGCAAAGCCTGCAACACCGCCAATTTAGCGTAGAAGCCAATCATGGGCGGAATACCAGCCAGCGAGAACAGACACAGCGCCATGATGCCGGCGTAGAGCGGGCTGCGCTGGTTCAAGCCAGCCAGATCCGAGATCTCTTCGCTCTCAAAACCACTTCGCGTCAACAGCAAAATCACACCAAAACTGGCCAGGGTGGTCAACACATAGGAGACCACATAGAACATGGACGCGCCATAGGCGTTGCCGGCCGCCCCGGGATGACTCATCACGATGCCTGACATCATGCCGATCAAGACAAAACCCATGTGCGAAATGGTCGAGTAGGCGAGCATGCGCTTGATGTTGGTCTGCGCGATGGCCGCCAGGTTACCCACCGCGAGCGAGCCGATGGCCAGCAACATCAACATCTGTTGCCAGTCAAACGCCAAGGGCAGCAAGCCTTCAACCAACAAGCGAATCAACACGGCAAACGCCGCCAGTTTGGGGGCGCCGCCGATCATGAGGGTGATGGCCGTGGGCGCACCCTGGTAAACGTCGGGGATCCACATGTGAAATGGCACCGCACCGAGCTTGAAGGCCAAACCGGCCACGATGAAGACCAGACCGAAAATCAGGACCTGGTGCTTGATCTGACCGGAATGAATCGCCGTCAAAGCCTCCTGGAGGTTGAGCGTGCCGGTGGCGCCATACAGCATCGACATACCGTAAAGCAGGAAACCCGAAGCCAGCGCGCCCAGCACAAAATACTTCATGGCGGCCTCAACGGACAGCACGTAGTCACGACGCAGGGCCACCAGGGCGTAGCTTGACAGGGTCAACAACTCCACACCCATGTAGATCACCAGAAAATTGTTGCCAGAGATCATGACAAACATGCCGAGCAAGGAAAACAGGCTCAGCACAAAGAGCTCGCCGCCCCGCAGCATGTCGCGCTCAGCCGCATAGTGCCGGCCGTAAACCAGCGTCACCATGACGGCAATCGTGGCAAAACATTTGAGCCAGTTGCTCATCACATCACTGACCACCATGTTGCCAAAACCGTAAAGCGTCTGGCCGTTGGTGGCTGCATTGGCCAGCAAGGCGGCCACCACAGCCAGCGTCAACATGGTCACGACATAGGTGGCGGTGCGGGTATGGCTTTTGACGCCCAAGTCAAACAGGGCAATCACACAAGCCATGACCAGCAAGATGATTTCCGGAAAGACCGCGATCAAACTGATGTTGTCAATCATATGTATCTCTTATCTCAAAGTTGTCAGTACAGACTGATCAGTTCAATTTCGTCATGGCCACATGTTTCAGCAGCTCGGCCACTGACACGTCCATCACATCGGTAAACGGCTTGGGATACACGCCCATGTAAAGGATGGCAATGGCCAGCAATGACAGAAACAGGAACTCACGCGCATTGATGTCTTTCAGATGCTTGACATGGTCGTTGGCCACCGGCCCCAGGTACACCCGTTTGAACATCCACAGCGAATAGGCAGCGCCAAAAATCAGCGCACTGGCGGCGGCCATACCGATCCAGAAGTTGACCTTGACAGCAGCCAGAATCACCATCCATTCACCGACAAAACCAGCGGTGCCAGGCAGGCCGCAATTGGCCATGATGAACAACAGGGCAAAGGTGGTGAATCTGGGCATGGTATTCACGACACCGCCGTAAGCGGCAATTTCACGCGAATGCACCCGGTCGTACAGCACACCAATGCCCAGGAACATGGCCGCCGAGACAAAGCCGTGGGAGATCATTTGCACAATGCCGCCGGCCATGCCAAGGTCATTGAAAATAAAGAAACCCAGGGTGACAAAACCCATGTGCGCCACTGACGAATAGGCCACGAGCTTCTTCATGTCCTTTTGCACCATGGTCACCAGGCCGACATAAATGACCGCCGCCAGCGACAAACCAATCATCAGGCCCGACCATTCATGGGCCGCATCGGGGGCAATGGGCAGGGAAAAACGCAGGAAACCATAGGCACCCAGCTTCAGCATGATCGCGGCAAGGACCGCCGAACCACCGGTAGGCGCTTCGACGTGCACGTCAGGCAACCAGGTGTGCACCGGCCACATCGGCACTTTGACCGCAAAGGCAGCGAGGAAGGCGAAGAACAGCAGCGTCTGCGCCGTTTGCCCCAGCGGCAACTTGTGCCAGGCGAGCAAATCAAAGCTGCCACCGGCGGTGTTGTACAGGTAGATCAGGGCAATCAGCATCAGCAGCGAGCCGAGCAGGGTGTACAGGAAAAACTTGAACGCCGCGTAGATCTTGTTGGGTCCGCCCCAGATACCGATGATCAGGTACATCGGGATCAGGGTGGCTTCAAAGAAGACATAGAACAACATGCCGTCCAGCGCACAAAAGACACCGATCATGAGCCCGCTCAAGATCAGGAAGGCGCCCATGTACTGGTTGACCCGTTTGGTAATGACTTCCCAACCGGCAATCACCACAATCACGTTGATGAAGGCAGTGAGCAGAATAAACCACACCGAAATGCCATCAATACCGAGGTGGTAGTTGATGTTGAAACGATTGATCCAGGGCGTAGTCTCGACAAACTGCATGGCAGCTGTTGTGACATCAAACCGTGTGTAAAGCGGCAAAGTCACCAACAGACTGAGCACCGCCCCCAGCAGTGCGATCCAACGAACAGCCCGCACCTGATCATCACGACCCAGTGCCAGCAACACCACACCGAAGGCAATCGGTGTCCAAATAGCCAGGCTCAGCAAACCCATTTTTAGTTTTCTCCTATTTGAGCCAGACGAAGTACGTCATCAGAACAAAGATACCCAGGACCATGGTCAGCGCATAGTCGTACAGGTAACCGGTCTGGAGCTTTCGCACCACACCCGAGACCCAGCCCACAATGCGCCAGGAACCATTCACGACCGCACCGTCAATCACGGCCTCGTCGCCCACTTTCCAAAGCGCCACACCCAGACCGCGAGCCGCCGGGGCCAACACGTTTTCATTGAACCAGTCCATGTAGTACTTGTTTTCAAGCAAGGTGTAGATCGGCATGAAGCTGCGCTTGATGGCTGCAGGCAGGGCCGGGTTCACCATGTACATGTAGTAGGAACTCACCACGCCGGCCAAAGCCAGCCAGAAAGGCGCTGCACTCAGGCCGTGGAGCGCCAGCTGAACCGGACCGTGAAATTCTTCGCGGAGCAATTCCATCGCCTGGTGAATTTCCGCATTCACAAAAATGGCATCCTTGAAGAAGTCGCCAAACAGCATCGGGCCGATGGTGATGAAACCAATCAGTACCGAGGGAATGGCCAACAGGATCAAAGGCACGGTCACCACCCAAGGCGATTCATGCGGCTTGTCGTCGTGGCCGTGATGACCATGAGCGTGGTGGGCCTCCGGATTCTGGTCGAAACGCTCCTTGCCGTGAAACACCAGGAAATAGAGGCGGAAAGAATAGAAGGCGGTGATGAAGACACCCGCCAGCACCGCGAAATAGGCAAAACCGGCCGCGGGTAACTGGCTGGCATGCACCGCCATGATGATCTCGTCTTTGGAATAAAAGCCCGAGAAGAAGGGTGTGCCAATCAATGACAGCGAAGCCAGCAGGCAAGTCAACCAGGTGATGGGCATGTACTTGCGCAAGCCACCCATCCAGCGGATGTCCTGGTTGTGATGCACACCCATGATGACCGAGCCGGCCGCCAGGAACAGCAAGGCTTTGAAGAACGCATGGGTCATCAGGTGGAACACGGCCACCGAATAGGCCGAGGCCCCCAGCGCGACCGTCATGTAACCCAGCTGCGACAGCGTGGAGTACGCCACGATGCGCTTGATGTCGTTCTGGATGATGCCGAGGAAACCCATGAACAGCGCCGTGATACCGCCGATGATCAGGATAAAGTTGAGCGCAGTGTCGCTGAGCTCAAACAGCGGCGACATGCGGGCCACCATGAAAATACCTGCTGTCACCATGGTGGCAGCGTGGATCAGGGCAGAAATCGGGGTGGGGCCTTCCATGGAGTCAGGCAACCAGACATGCAGCGGGAACTGGGCCGACTTGCCCATGGCACCGATGAACAAACAGATGCAGGCCACCGTGATCAGCATCCAGTCGGTGCCGGGCAACGTCATCTTGGCCAACTCGCCCGACTGTGCAAATACTTCGCTGTAATTGAGCGAACCCGTGTAGGCCACCAGCAAACCGATGCCCAGGATAAAACCGAAGTCACCAACCCGGTTCACCAAAAAGGCCTTCATGTTGGCAAAAATGGCGCTGGGTTTGTTGAACCAGAAACCGATCAGCAAATAAGACACCAGGCCCACCGCTTCCCAGCCAAAGAACAACTGCAACATGTTGTTGCTCATGACCAGCATCAGCATCGAGAAGGTGAACAGGGAAATGTAGGCAAAAAAGCGGTCGTAGCCTTCGTCTTCTTCCATGTAACCCACGGTGTAGATGTGCACCATCAAGGACACAAAGGTCACCACGCACATCATCATGGCGGTCAGGCCGTCCACCAGGAAACCAATTTCCATCCTGAGACCACCCACCACCATCCAGGTGTAAATGGTTTCATTGAAGCGGGCGCCATCGACCACCACACTCTGCAGTGTCATGGCCGACAACACGAAAGACAGCAACACACCCAGAATGGTGACAGAGTGCGACAGACGACGCCCGATCACGTTGCCGCCAAATTTGGTGCCCAGAACACCGGCCGCCAGAGCGCCCACCAGCGGGGCCAGGGCAACCACCAGCAGCGTCGAAGAAGAGAGGGTTTGACTCATTTTTGTTAACCCTTCAGCGAATCAAGTTCGTCCACATTGATATTGGATTTAAGACGGAACAACAGCACCAGAATGGCCAGACCAATGGCAGTCTCGGCCGCGGCCACCGTCAGAATAAAGAAAACGAAGATTTGGCCGTTCAGGTCGCCCAAATAATGTGAGAAGGCGACAAAGTTGGTGTTGACCGCCAACAGCATGAGTTCAATCGCCATCAGCAGAACAATCAGGTTTTTCCGATTGAGAAAAATACCAATCACAGAGAGCGCAAACAGGATCGCCCCCAAAGTCAAATAGTGGCCCAGCGTGAGCGTCATGCTTTTTTCTCCTCGATCGGGGTCTCTGCGGCAGGCGCGGAGGGCGCAGCTTTCGTGGCATCCTGCTTGACGACCACCAGACGATCGGCCCATTTCACACGGACCTGATCGGCAGGATCAATGGCCTTGACGTCCTTGCGATGGCGCAAGGTCAGGGCAATCGCGGCAATCATGCCCACCAGCAAAATGGCGGCAGCCACTTCGAGCGGGTAAAGGTAATGGGTATACATCAACAGACCCAGCGCCTTGGTGTTGGAGACAGCCACCGGTGTCTGACCAAGGCCGGTCATCGCCGCAGGTGCCTCGCTGATCGGGAAGCCTGCCAACAAAACGGCCGACATTTCGCCAATGATGACCGCGCCGATGACGGCTGCCAGCGGCAAATGCTTCCAGAAACCCTGGCGAACGCCATCCATGTTGATGTCAAGCATCATCACCACGAACAGGAACAGCACCATCACGGCACCCACATACACCAGCACCAGCGTGATCGCGAGGAATTCGGCCTCCAGCAACATCCAGATCATGGATGCCTGAAAAAAGGCCAGCACCAGGAACAACACCGCGTGCACCGGGTTGCGCGTCGTGATCACACGAAACGCTGCCAGCAACAGCACGGTCGCAAAAACATAAAACAGACCCGTCTTGACATCCATAGCTCATTTATCTTTCTAAGTGGTCAGCGGTACTTGGCGTCTGCCGCCTTGTTGGCAGCGATTTCACGCTCATAGCGATCGCCCACGGCCAGCAGCATTTCCTTGGTGAAGTACAGGTCGCCCCGTTTTTCACCGTGGTATTCGAGGATGTGTGTTTCCACAATGGAGTCAACCGGACAGCTTTCCTCACAAAAACCGCAAAAAATACACTTGGTCAAGTCGATGTCGTAGCGACTGGTGCGGCGCGAGCCGTCATCGCGAACCTCGGACTCGATGGTGATCGCCATGGCCGGGCAAACCGCTTCGCACAGTTTGCAGGCAATGCAGCGCTCTTCGCCGTTCTCGTAGCGACGCAACGCGTGCAGCCCGCGAAAACGCGGCGACAGAGGTGTTTTTTCTTCGGGGTATTCGAGTGTGATCTTGCTGCGAAACGCATACTTGCCCGTAAGCCGCATGCCCTTGAGCAACTCGACCAGCATGAAGCTGGACAGGAAATCCTTCAGAGAGAAGGCGCTTGCCGCAGGCTTTGCCACAGTATTTAAAGTTGGGGTAGTCATAAACAGCTCGAATTACTTCCAAATGTTCCATGGGGTCTGCATCCACACCCCAACCACCACCAGCCACACCAAGGTCACTGGGATAAAGACTTTCCAGCCCAAACGCATGATCTGGTCATAGCGGAAACGGGGAAAGGTGACGCGCACCCAGATGAACAGGGTCATCATGCAAAAGGTTTTGATGCCAAGCCAGATCCAACCGGGAATCCAGTTGAACAGGGCGCTGTCGATGGGCGACATCCAGCCACCAAAAAACAAGGTGACGGACATGATCGAGAGTATCCAGATGCTGGAATATTCAGCCATCTGGAACATGGCCCAGGACATGCCGGAGTATTCGACCATGTGGCCCGCCACGATCTCGGACTCACCTTCAATCACGTCGAATGGCGTGCGATTGGTTTCAGCCAGACCAGAAATAAAGAATATCACCAGAATCGGCAACAGCGGCAACCAGTTCCAGGACAAAAAGTTCAGACCCATGTCAGCAAAGTAACCCTTGCCCTGCCCTGCCACGATGTCCGACATGTTCAGGCTGGCGGACACCATCAAGACAATCAGGAAGCAAAAACCCATGGCAATTTCGTAACTGACCATTTGGGCAGAAGCACGCAAGGCACCAAGAAACGCGTACTTGGAATTGGACGCCCAACCCGAAATGATCACGCCATAAACTTCCATGGACGCGATGGCCATGAAAAACAGCAAGCCCGCGTTCAGGTTAGCGACCGCGATCTCCGGGCCGAACGGAATGACGGCCCAGGCTGTCAACGCTGGCGCCACCGTCATGACCGGTCCAAGGTAAAACAAAAACTTGTCCGATTTGCCTGGTCGCACGATCTCCTTGGTCATCAGCTTCAAGGCATCGGCGATGGGCTGCAACAAACCCCAGGGGCCCACGCGATTCGGGCCGATCCGAATCTGCACCCAACCCAGCAACTTGCGCTCCCACAGCGTGGCATAGGTCACAGCCCCCAACACGATCATCAAGACCACGGTGACCTTGATCAGCGCCCAGATGATGGGCCAGGCGATGGCGACCCACCAGTGTGCATCCAGCAAGCCCTGACCAAAATTGAAAATGAAGTCGCTCATGCTGCCACCTCCTGGGTTTCAGCGGCCCGGGCATCCGCTGTTTGCTGCAGCGCAGGAGCGCGGCGCACAATGCCATCCAGTTGATAAATAGAAGCAAGCACCGGCGCTTTTGCGGGCGCACCCAGCTTGATGGACGCTGCGGTGCGGTTGTTGAGTCGATCGGGCGACACCTGCACGCCTTCACCGGAGCTCAGGCCGGGAATACTTTGCAGGATGTCGTCTGACGAGTTGAAGTCAAAGCCTGGCACCTCGAGCATATTGGCCAACACCCGCAACACTTTCCAGGCTGGACGGGTTTCACCCAGGGGCTGCACCACGGCATGGAAGCTTTGGGCGCGACCTTCGGCGTTGACGAAAGTGCCAGAGGTTTCGGTGAACGGCGAAACAGGCAACATCACATCGCAAAACGCCATGTTGGCCTTGAACGGATTCAGGGAGACCACCATTTGCGCCTTGCCCAGCGTCTCGGCCGCCTGCGCCCCGGCAGCCGAATCAAACTCGGGCTCGGTATTGAGCAGCAGCACCGCCTTGAGCGCACCGCCGAGCATTTGGCCCGCATGCAAACCACCCGTTGCAGGCGCTGCACCCACCAACTGGGCACCGACGGTGTTGGCGGCTTCAGTCAGGTAACCAAAGCTGGCACCGGTCTGGTCGGCCAGCCACTGCGCCAGCGCCAGCAAGCTGGATGCCTGGGCGTGATGCGCCGCACCGTTGCCCAGCAAAATCGCCTTGCGCTCGCCGGCCAGCAGGGCCTGTGCGATGGCCACAGAGGCGTCATCCGTGGCCGCCGCGACCGGGGCTGGCACGCCCTTTTCGGCGGCCACCGCAGCGGCGACCCTGGCCAGGGCTTGCGCCCATTGGTCAGCGGGTGTTTTAACCTGGTTGGTCACAGGCATGGCCCAGTCATCATGCGCCGAGGCGATGACACTGACCACACAGCCCTTGCGTGCCGACTGCCGGATGCGCTGCGCAAACAGCGGATGCTCCTTGCGCAGATTGGAACCCACCACCAGCACGCTTTGCAACTCTGACAAGGCGGCAATCGACGTACCGAGATAACGTACACCTTCTGGTGCAGGGAACTCGGCCTGACGCATGCGGTGGTCGATGTTGTCGCTGCCCAGCCCGTGCATGAGCTTCACCGCCAGGTGCAATTCTTCGAGCGTGGCATGGGGACTGACCAGCGCACCAAGGCTGGAAGCACCGTATTCGGCGCTGATCTGTTTCAGGCCATTGGCCACGTATTCCAGGGCGGTTTGCCAGTCGACCGACTTCCATTGACCCCCTTGTTTGATCATGGGCGTGGTCAGGCGCTCCTCGCCATTCAGGGCTTCGTAGGAGAAACGGTCCCGGTCGGCGATCCAGCATTCATTGACGGCTTCGTTCTCAAAAGGAACGACGCGCATGACGCGGTTGTTCTTGACCTGGACAATCAGGTTGGCACCGGTCGAGTCATGCGGGCTGACCGACTTGCGACGCGACAATTCCCAGGTGCGGGCGCTGTAACGGAAAGGCTTGCTGGTCAGGGCGCCGACCGGGCAGATATCGATCATGTTGCCCGACAACTCGGAGTCGATGGTGTGACCCAGGAAGGTCTCGATCTGCGAGTGCTCACCGCGCTGCGACATGCCGAGTTCCATGACGCCGGCAATTTCCTGGCCAAAGCGCACGCAACGGGTGCAATGGATGCAACGCGTCATCTCCTGCATGGAGATGAGCGGGCCGACGTCCTTGACCGATACCACGCGTTTTTCTTCCTCATAGCGGGAAGCCGAGGCGCCATAACCCACCGCAATATCCTGCAACTGGCATTCGCCGCCCTGGTCGCAGATGGGGCAATCGAGCGGGTGGTTGATCAACAAAAACTCCATCACCGACTGCTGGGCCTTGATGGCCTTGTCGGTTTTGGTGTGCACCACCATGCCTTGCGTCACGGGCGTGGCGCAAGCCGGCATGGGTTTGGGCATTTTTTCGATGTCCACCAGGCACATGCGGCAATTGGCGGCAATGCTCAGTTTCTTGTGGTAGCAGAAATGGGGAATGAAGGTACCCGCTTTCTCGGCCGCATGCATGACCGTGCTGCCTTCGGCAATACCGACCTTTTGACCGTCGAGTTCAATTTCAATCATCGTGGGACTCGCTCAAACGTAAGCAGGAACCATGCAGGTCTTGTGGGCCACATGGTATTCAAATTCAGGCATGAAATGCTTGAGCATGGCGCGCACCGGCATGGCCGCCGCGTCACCCAGTGCACAAATGGTGCGCCCCTGGATGTTTTCAGCCACCGAGTTCAGCAACTCCAGGTCGGAGGACCGGCCGTGGCCTGTTTCGATGCGATCCACCACACGCGACAACCAACCCGTCCCCTCACGGCACGGCGTGCACTGGCCGCAGGACTCGTGCATGTAGAAGTAACTCAGGCGTTGCAGGCTCTTGACCATGCAGCGCGAGTCATCCAGCACAATCACCGCGCCGGAACCCAGCATGGAGCCGGCCTTGGCGATGGCGTCATAGTCCATGGTGCAGTCCATCATGATGCTGGCTGGCAGCACCGGCGACGAGGAACCACCGGGAATGACGGCCTTGAGCTGACGACCCTTGCGAACGCCACCCGCCAGCTCCAGGAGTTGGGCAAAAGACGTTCCCATCGGCACTTCAAAATTACCTGGCCATTCGACGTCGCCGCTGACCGAGTAAATCTTGGTACCGCCGTTATTGGGCTTGCCGCATTCGACATAGGCCTGGCCACCGTTGCGGATGATCCAGGGCACGGCCGCAAAGGTTTCGGTGTTGTTGATGGTGGTGGGCTTGCCGTAGAGGCCAAAACTGGCCGGGAACGGTGGCTTGAAACGGGGCTGGCCTTTTTTGCCTTCGAGCGACTCCAGCAGGCCGGTTTCTTCGCCGCAAATATAGGCACCAAAACCATGCGCCGCGTGCAACTGGAATGTGAAATTGCTACCCAGGATGTTGTTGCCCAGCAGACCGGCCGCGCGCGCTTCTTCGAGGGCTTCTTCAAAGCGCTGGTAGGTTTGGAAAATTTCGCCGTGGATGTAGTTGTAACCCACCGAAATGCCCATCGCGTAGGCGGCGATGATCATGCCTTCGATCACGATGTGCGGGTTGAACTGCAGGATTTCGCGGTCTTTGCAGGTGCCAGGCTCGCCTTCGTCCGAGTTGCACACCAGGTATTTCTGACCCGGGAACTGGCGCGGCATGAAGCTCCATTTGAGTCCGGTCGGGAAACCCGCACCTCCGCGTCCGCGCAGCGACGACTCCTTGACCGTCGCGATCACTTGGTCTTGCGTCAGCCCGGCGCCGCCGTCCAGACCCAGCACCTTGCGCAAAGCCTGGTAGCCACCACGCGCTTCGTAATCTTTCAGACGCCAGTTGCTGCCATTCAGGTCCGCATAGATCTGGGGTTTGATGTGACGGTTGTGAAAAACGGTTTCCTTGCCGGTCGAGACAAACTGTGCCAGCACTTGTTGAACATTCATGACTTCACCTCGGCCGCACGCAAACCGTCAATGAGTTGGTCGAGCTTGTCGTTGCTCATGAAACTGCACATGCTGGTGTCGTTCACCAGCATCACCGGGGAATCGGCACAGGCACCGAGACATTCGCATTGCTGCAGGGTAAACAAGCCGTCGGCCGTCGTCTGGTTGTTGTCAACACCCAGCTTGTCTTTCAGGTGGGCCATGGCTTTGCCGCCATCGCGCAACTGACACGGCAGATTGGTGCAGACGTTGAGCTTGTACTTGCCCACCGGCTGCTGGTTGTACATGTTGTAGAAGCTGGTGACCTCGTGCACCGCGATCGGCGCCATGCCCAGGTAGTCCGCCACCAGTTGCTCGCTCTCGGCACTGACATAGCCCAGCTCCTGCTGGACGATGGTCAGACAAGCCATCACCGCCGACTGCTTTTGATCAGCCGGGTACTTTGCAACTTCTTTGGCGAAGCGCGCTTTGGATTCTTCAGAAATCATCGGTCAACTTCCCCAAACACAATGTCCATTGTTCCAAGAATCGCCACCGCATCGGCAAGCATGTGGCCCTTGCCCATTTCGTCGAGCGCCGACAAATGTACAAAAGCGGGCGGACGAATCTTGAGGCGGTAAGGCATGTTGGCACCATCACTGATCAGGTAAATACCAAACTCGCCCTTCGGGTGTTCAATGGCCGCGTAGGCCTCGCCCTCGGGCACGGGAAAACCTTCAGTGAACAGCTTGAAATGGTGAATCAGCTCTTCCATGTTGGACTTCATGGACTCACGGTCGGGTGGTGCGATCTTGTGGTTGTCGGTGATGACCGGACCCGGGTTGACGCGCAGCCAGTCGACACACTGCTTGATGATGCGGTTGGACTGCTTCATCTCTTCCATGCGCACCAGATAACGGTCGTAGGTGTCACCGGTCTTGCCCACCGGAATGTCAAAGTCGAGCTGGTCGTAGACCTCGTAGGGCTGCTTCTTGCGCAAGTCCCAGGCAATGCCCGAACCGCGCAACATGGGACCGGTGAACCCGAGGTTCAGCGCGCGCTCGGGCGTAACCACGCCAATGCCAACGGTACGCTGTTTCCAGATCCGGTTATCGGTCAAGAGCGTGTGGTATTCGGCCAGGTAGGTGGGAAAGCGCTGGGTGAAGTCGTCAATGAAATCCAGCAGACTGCCGTCACGGTTGCGGTTCAGCGCAGCGGTGGACTTGGCACTGCGAATCTTGTTGGGCGAATGGCGCGGCATGGTGTCGGGCAGATCACGGTAGACACCGCCCGGGCGGATATAAGCCGCATGCATGCGCGCGCCGCTGACGGCCTCATAGATGTCAAGCAGGTCTTCACGTTCGCGGAATGCATACAGCATGACGGTCATGGCGCCGCAGTCGATGGCGTGCGCCCCGACCCACAGCAGGTGGTTGAGCAGGCGCGTGATTTCGGCAAACATGACGCGGATGTACTGGGCGCGCAAGGGCACCTCGAGTTCCAGCATTTTCTCGATGGCCAGACAATAAGCCTGTTCATTGCACATCATCGACATGTAGTCCAGCCGGTCCATGTACGGCAAGGCCTGAATATAGGTCTTGCTCTCTGCCAGCTTTTCGGTGGCACGATGCAGCAGGCCAATGTGCGGGTCAGCGCGCTGGATGACCTCGCCGTCGAGCTCGAGCACCAAACGCAAAACGCCGTGCGCCGCGGGGTGCTGCGGACCAAAATTCAGGGTGTAGTTCTTGATATCAGCCATGTGTCAAACTGCTAGTTAGCAGGGCCTCCGTAGTTCTCTTCACGGATGATGCGGGGTGTGATTTCGCGCGGCTCGATCGTGACCGGCTGGTAGACCACACGCTTTTGCTCTGCGTCATAGCGCATTTCAACGTTGCCCAGCATGGGGAAATCCTTGCGGAACGGATGACCGATAAAACCGTAGTCGGTCAGGATACGACGCAGGTCGCCATGACCCTCAAACACAATGCCGAACAAATCAAACGCTTCTCGTTCGAACCAGTTGGCGCCACTCCAGATTTCACAGATCGACGGCATGACAGGCGCAAGATCATCGGGCACAAAGGCCTTCAGTCGCACCCGCTGGTTCAGACTCACCGACAACAAATGCAGCACCACACAAAACCGGGGACCCGACCAGACCTCGTTCTTGTAGGTCAGGTAATCCACGCCGCACAGGTCCACCATTTGCTCAAAACAGCAAGCCGGGTGATCATGAAGGATTTTGGCCGCCTGAAAATAATTGGCAGCGTCCACGACCACCGTGAGTTCGTCGAGCGCCACCGCGCTACTTTTGACCAGATCACCCAAGGCCGCATCAAGCTGCGTTTTGAGCGCGTGCGGGTTTACAGCATACACAGTCATCGTCAACCCTTTTAAGTGCGAGCAATCGTTTGCGTACGGCGAATTTTCCGCTGCAACTGGATGATTCCGTAGATCAGCGCCTCTGCCGTGGGCGGACAGCCAGGCACATACACATCGACCGGAACAATGCGATCACAACCCCGAACCACAGAATAACTGTAGTGGTAGTAGCCGCCCCCATTGGCGCAGGAACCCATGCTGATCACCCAGCGCGGCTCAGCCATCTGGTCGTAGACCCTGCGAAATGCCGGTGCCATTTTGTTGGTCAGGGTGCCCGCCACGATGACCAGATCAGACTGACGCGGACTGGGCCGAAACACCTCGGCACCAAAACGGCTGATGTCATAGCGAGCTGCCGCGGCGTGCATCATTTCGACCGCACAACAGGCCAGACCAAAGGACATGGGCCAGACAGAACCGGTCTTGGCCCAATTCACCACGGAGTCATAGCTTGTGGTGACAAAGCCTTCTTTGAGAATACCTTCAATCATCGTCTTACTCCCAGTCGAGGGCGCCCTTGATCCACATGTAAACAAAACCAATGGTCAGAATGGTCACAATCTCCAGACCCACCAAAAAGCCGAAAAGCCCCAAGTCCTTGAGCGTCACAGCCCACGGAAACAGCAACGCCGTTTCCAGATCGAACAAGATAAAAAGAATGGCAATCAGGTAGTAACGAACGTCGAATTTCATTCGGGCATCGCCGAAGGCCTCGAAACCACATTCATAAGGGGAATTTTTTGCTGCATCCGGCCGATTGGGGCCCAGTATGTAGCCAATAAGCTGAGGGATGACACCGACCGAAATTGCTACCAGAATAAAAAGAAGGACTGGCAAATATTGTTCAATGTTCATATTTTTCAGTTTATTCAATGGACTGTTTAACGTATTGATCTACGTCAAACATGTTGAATGGTGCCGTCGGCGAGACTCGAACTCGCACAGCTTTCGCCACTACCACCTCAAGATAGCGTGTCTACCAATTTCACCACGACGGCTGTTCTTGCAGACCGGTTGACTGTCCTGTGTTTTCGCACTTTCAGTGCAACCGATCGACTTAGAGTTTACCCTGAAATCCCCTCACATTCCCTGAGGAGAAAGCATTTTCATCAGCAATTATTTGGCTGGAATTTGCGCTGCGCCAGAGGCGGCCTGCAGCGCGGGCACAGCCGCTGGCGCAGGTGCGGTGAGAGCAGAATTTTCAAGCACACTGCCCGAACTTGCCGCCGGACGTGCCGAACCCCAATAGGCCAGCATCAGGGTACTGACAAAAAACAGGCTGGCCAATACGGCCGTGGTGCGCGACAGGAAATTGGCACTCCCGCTGGCACCAAACAAGCTGCCCGAACCACCACTGCCAAAGGCCGCGCCCATGTCAGCGCCCTTGCCGTGCTGCACCAAAATAAGGCCCACCATGGCAATGGCCGAAATCATTTGCACCGCCAGCATCACTGTCAATAAAACATTCATAAATCACTCCGGAATAAATAGTCTGCAACGTCCTGAATCAGGAAGCTGCCGCAATAATCGATAAAAAATCCTGGGCCTTGAGCGCGGCACCGCCAATCAGGCCACCATCAATATCGGCTTGCGCCAACAGGCTCCTGGCGTTGGCGGCATTCATGCTGCCGCCGTACAGCAGTTTGATGCGATCCGCATTGGGCGATGCCGCCCGCAATTGCGCACGTAACACGGCATGAACCTGCTGTGCCTGCTCTGGCGTGGCAGAAAGCCCGGTCCCAATCGCCCAAACCGGCTCGTAAGCCACCACCACTTCGCTGATGCAATGGCCATTGGTATGGATCACCGCCGCCAATTGGCGCTTCACAAGCTCTTCGGTATGGCCGGCTTCGCGCTCTGCCAGGGTTTCACCCACACACACAATCGGCGTGATGCCGGCGCTGAGTGCGCGCTGCGCTTTGGACGCCACCAGTTCATCGGTTTCACCGTGGTACTGGCGCCGCTCCGAATGCCCCACGATGACATAACGCAAGCCAAACTCCTTGAGCATGGCCGGTGCAATTTCGCCGGTGTAGGCACCGCTCTCATGGGCAGACACGTCTTGTGCGCCGAGTTCAATCACGCTGCCCGCCAGCAAGGCCTGACATTGCGCCAGGTACACAGCGGGCACACAGACGGCCACCTGACAATCCGGCTGGCCCACGCCCGCCAGCAAAGCTTTGAGCAACACTTCATTGGCAGCCAGACTGCCGTTCATCTTCCAGTTGCCTGCGATCAGCTTCTTTTTCATGCTTTTTCCCAAGTCAAAACAATTTTTCCAACATGCTGGTTGGATTCCATCAAGGCATGCGCACTGGCGGCATCTGCGGCATCGAACACGCTGTGAATCACCGGCTTGATCTGGCCCGACGCCAGCAAGGGCCACACCGCTTTCAAGCAGGCCTGCGCAATCGCCGCCTTGAACGCCACCGGGCGGGGTCGCAGGGTCGACCCCGTCAGCGTCAGGCGGCGGCGCAGCACCAGACCCGCATTGAATTCGCTTTTGGTCCCGCCTTGCACGGCAATGATGACCAGACGGCCATCTTCGCGCAAGCTTTGCACTTCTTTGGCCACGTAGCTGCCCGCCACCATGTCCAGAATAACATCAACACCCTGTCCGTCGGTCAACCGGGCCACCTCGGTCTGAAAATCATGCGTCTTGTAATTGATGGCGGCATCGGCCCCCAGGGCCAGACAAGCCGCACACTTTTCGTCGCTACCAGCCGTTGCAAAGACCCGCGCACCCAAGGCCTTGGCCAATTGGATTGCCGTCACGCCAATGCCACTGGTGCCGCCCTGGATCAACACCGTCTCACCCGCCGCCAGGCGGCCGCGGTCCATCAGGTTGCTCCAGACCGTGAAGAGGGTCTCGGGCAGACTGGCGGCCTGCACGTCAGTCAAACCAGCCGGCACGGGCAAACATTGCGCAATGGGGGCCACACACCACTGGGCATAGCCACCACCCGCCACCAAGGCACACACCCGGTCACCCAACTGCAGACCCGCGGCCGCCAGTTCATGCGCGTCGCCCTGGTCGATCACCCCGGCGACTTCGAGGCCGGGAATGTCCGACGCACCCGGCGGCACCGGGTACAGGCCCAGACGCTGCAGCACATCGGGACGATTGATACCGCTGGCACTGACGCGAATGCGCAGCTCGCCCGGGCCGGCGAGCGGCACCGGACGCTCGCCCGGACGCAGAACGTCCGGTGCGCCATAACTTGTGATTTCAATCGCTTTCATGAGTGACCGACCTTTAAGCTTGAACTAAAGCAAGGGGCTGTCTACTGTGCTGCAGCATCCATCGGTCAAGCGCGGTTTTCCTGCGCCGGACGCTCCAGCAGCGCCTTCATCGACAGTTTGATGCGCCCCTTTTCATCGGTCTCCATGACCTTGACCTTGACGATCTGGCCTTCAGACAAGTAGTCGGTGACTTTTTCAACGCGCTCGTGGGCGATCTGGCTGATGTGCAGCAAGCCGTCCTTGCCGGGCAACAAATTGATCAGGGCACCGAAGTCGAGAATCTTGACCACCGGACCTTCATAGACCTTGCCAATTTCAACTTCGGCGGTGATCTGCTCGATGCGGCGCTTGGCTTCCTCGGCCTTGGCCGGGTCAGCCGAGGCAATGGTGATGGTGCCGTCTTCGTCGATGTTGATTTGCGTGCCGGTTTCTTCGGTCAGCGCACGGATCACCGAACCGCCCTTGCCGATCACGTCACGGATTTTTTCGGGATTGATCTTCATGGTGAACAGGCGCGGGGCGAAAGTGGACACTTCGGACTTGGCCACGGCCATGGCTTCGGTCATCTTGCCCAGAATGTGCATGCGGGCTTCCTTGGCCTGCGCCAGCGCCACCTGCATGATTTCCTTGGTGATGCCCTGGATCTTGATGTCCATCTGCAATGCGGTGATGCCGCTGGTGGTACCGGCCACCTTGAAGTCCATGTCGCCCAGGTGATCTTCGTCACCCAGAATGTCGGTCAGCACGGCAAAGCGGTTTTCTTCCTTGATCAGGCCCATGGCAATGCCCGCCACATGCGCTTTCAGGGGCACGCCGGCATCCATCAGGCTCAGGCAGCCCCCGCACACGGAGGCCATCGAGGAAGAACCATTGGATTCGGTCACTTCGGACACCACACGCATGGTGTAGGGGAAGTCTTCCTTGGTCGGCAGCACGGCCACCAGGGCCCGCTTGGCCAGGCGGCCGTGACCAATTTCGCGACGCTTCGGCGTACCAAAACGGCCGGCTTCGCCCGTGGCGAAGGGAGGCATGTTGTAGTGCAGCATGAAGCGGTCTTCAAAGTCGCCGGCCAGCGCGTCGATGCGCTGGGCATCACGCTCGGTACCCAGGGTGGTGACCACCAGCGCCTGGGTTTCGCCACGCGTGAACAGGGAAGAACCATGGGTGCGCGGCAACACGCTGTTGCGGATCTCGATGGGGCGCACCGTGCGCGTGTCGCGACCGTCAATGCGCGGCTCGCCGGCCAGGATCTGGCCACGCACCAAACGGGCTTCGATGTCGAACAGCATGCTTTCGACCTTGACCGAATCAAAAGCCACGCCATCGGCCTTCAGGCCGTCCATGACATCGGCGTAGGCCGAACGGCAGGCCTGGGTGCGGGCCTGCTTGTTGCGAATCTGGTAGGCCGCCGTCAGCTTGTCGCTGGCCAGCGCGCCGACCTTGGCAATCAGGTCTTCGTCGCGTGCTGGTGCTTGCCAGTCCCAGGCCGGTTTGCCGGCATCGCGCACCAGTTCGTGAATCGCGTTGATGGCAATCGCGCCCTGGGTATGGCCAAACACCACGGCACCCAGCATGATGTCTTCGGGCAGTTGGTCGGCTTCGGACTCGACCATCAGCACGGCCGCTTCGGTCCCCGCCACCACCAGGTCGAGCTGGCTGTTTTTAAGCTGGGTCTGACCCGGGTTGAGCACGTATTCGCCGTTGATGTAACCCACGCGGGCGGCACCGATCGGGCCGTTGAACGGGATGCCGCTGATGGACAGCGCCGCGCTGGTGGCAATCATGGCCGCAATGTCAGCCTGCACTTCGGGGTTCAGGCTCACCACATGGATGATGACCTGGACTTCGTTGTAGAAGCCTTCGGGAAAGAGCGGACGAATCGGGCGGTCAATCAGGCGGCAGGTCAGCGTTTCCAACTCGCTGGGGCGGCCTTCGCGCTTGAAGAAACTGCCGGGAATCTTGCCGGCAGCGTAGGATTTTTCTGCGTAATCCACGGTCAGGGGAAAAAAGTCCTGGCCTGGCTTGGAATCGGTCTTGGCAACCACCGTGGCCAGCACCACGGTGCCGTCCATGTCGAGCAGCACGGCGCCGGTGGCCTGGCGGGCAATTTCGCCGGTTTCCATGGTGACCGTGTGCTGACCCCATTGAAACGTCTTGGTCACTTTGTTGAACATCGTCATTTTGAATCTCCTGTGTGTTTGCAGGGTGCAGGCCACCCTGACGAAGCCCGGAAGCCGCAACACAGAACACGATGCCATTCCAGAGCCCTACCCTATTTCGGGTGATTGAGCTCTGGAATGACACAGCTTCGCTCCGTTTTTGCCTTTTCCGACGTGAGTTAAAGTAAAAAAAACCCGAAGTAAAAAACGCCTGAGCTAGTGACCTAACTCAGGCGTTCGTCATTCTTTTCAGACCAATTACTTGCGCAGGCCCAGCTTGGCAATCAGGGCCAGGTAACGGTCAGCATTCTTGGACTTGAGGTAGTCCAGCAATTTGCGGCGGCGGCTCACCATGCGCAACAGACCACGGCGACCATGGTGGTCCTTGGCGTGGGTCTTGAAGTGGGGCATGAGCTCGTTGATACGGGCGGTCAGCAAGGCGACCTGAACTTCGGGGCTACCGGTGTCACCGGCTTGACGTGCGTTGTCTTTGACAACGGCGGCTTTGATACTGGATGCAATCATGTTTTTTCCTGTAGATTAAGAACTTGCGACAGGCGCTGGAACTGCCCCTGACGTGCTTGTCTGCCATATGCAGAGCACGCTATTATAGCCGGAGGCCGCAGGCTGACCGGATGGCCCCGGTCAGCCTGCCCGGTCCAGCCGACCGGGTCAGCCCTCAGGGTCGATGCATGTTGCAACTGCTGGGCTGCTCAGCCGCTGCCGCAGCCACGGTTTTGATTACCCGAAAACCGTAGCCTGAGCCTTCAACGTCAAATTTCACCCCCGGCGCGCCTAATCTGTCCATCAAACCCACCACCAGTGGCTGCTGGAACTGGTGGTCAGCGGCGCGCATGGTGCCGGTTTGCGCGCCAAGAGTCACGTTCGCCTGCTCCAGCCGGGTGGCCACCGCCTTCGCGTCGGTCGTTTTGGCCTTGCCGATGGCTTGCGCCAGGGCTTCCACCATCAGTTGCATGCGCATGTGCACGTAGTCATCGGCCGGGTTCGGAAAACGGGCACGGAAAGACTGGTAAAACGCCTCACTCCGGGCATTTTGCACATTGGGCAACCAGTCGGCCACCGCCACCACCTTACCCACGCCGGCATCACCGATGGCTGCCGGTGCGCCCAGGGCGTTGCCATAGAAAGTGTAGAACTTGCCGTCAAAACCCACGTCCTTGGCGGCCTTGACCAACAAGGTCAGGTCGTTGCCAAAATTGCCGGTGATCACCGCCTGCGCCCCACTGGCCTTGATTTTGGCCACATAAGGCAGAAAGTCCTTGACCCGCCCCATCGGGTGCAACTCGTCACCGACGACCTGCACATCCGGCCGCAACACCCCCAGTTGCCGCTTGGCTTCACGTGCCACGGCGTGGCCAAAGCTGTAGTCCTGGCCCAGGATGTAGACACGTTGAAGGGCCGGGTCGCTCTTTAAAACATCCATCAGTGCCGTCATGCGCATATCGGCATGGGCGTCAAACCTGAAATGCCAGAAGCTGCACTTTTCATTGGTCAAAATGGGGTCGACCGCCGAATAATTCAAAAACAGCACGCGCTTGGCCGGCTCGCGCGCATTGTGTTTGTTGATGGCCTCAATCAGCGCCGCTGCGACGGCCGAGGAATTGCCCTGCATGATGAACCGGGCGCCATCATCAATGGCCGACTTGAGCGCTGACAAGGCTTCTTCGGCCTGACCCTTGCTGTCGTAACGCGCCAGCTCCAGGCGCACACCGCCGCGCGCATTCACCCGCTCCACGGCCCAGACCAGATTGCGAAACACCGCCTCGCCCGTGTTGCCAAAAGGTCCGCTCAAGCCCTCGATCATGGCGATCTTGACAGGCGCCGCCGGGGTTTGCGCCAGCGCTGTCAGCGGGGGGGATACCAACCAAGCGAGCCCCAACACGACTCGGCGCATTATTTTCAGCATCAGACAAAATTTCTCAAAAAACAGCCCTGTCACTCGCCGCAGTGGAGGCAGGCGGCTGGTTCGTTCAGAACGCTGCGCAGTGTAATGCGCCGTCAGGCCATGAGGTCATCGAGCGGCCAGCGTGGCTTGACGTCAAACGCATAGACCTTGTTGGCGCGCTGAATCCCCGACTGCAGCCGCATGGCGGCCGCCATGGCGATCATGGCGCCGTTGTCGGTGCACAAATGCAGCTCCGGGTAATGCACGCGCACGCCGCGAAGGGCGCACGCCTGGTTAAGTTGCTCACGCAGGCTGCGGTTAGCCCCCACGCCGCCCGCGACCACCAGGCGCTTCAGCCCCGTCGCCGCAAGCGCTGACAGAGATTTTTTCACCAGCACTTCCACAATCGCGGCCTGGGTCGAAGCGGCCAAATCAGCCAGCACGGCCTTCGGCAAGGCCGCCACGGCACACCCCTGCAAGGCGGCGAGTTTTTTGGCCTGCACCATCACCGCCGTTTTCAGCCCGGCAAAAGAGAAGTCCAGATTGCCGCTGTGCAGCAGCGGACGCGGCAGCTTGAACGCGGCCGGGTCACCAAATTCCGCCAGTTTGGACAGCGCCGGCCCGCCGGGGTAGCCCAGGCCCAGCAACTTGGCCGATTTGTCAAAGGCTTCCCCCGCGGCATCATCAATGGTTTCACCCAGCAGCTGGTAGCGCCCGACCCCATCGACCCGCATCAATTGCGTGTGCCCGCCCGACACCAGCAAGGCCACAAATGGAAACTCCGGCGGATCGGCACTCAAAAACGGCGACAGCAAATGCCCTTCCAGATGGTGCACGCCCAACACCGGCCTGCCCAGAGAAGCAGCCAGGGCGCAGGCCACGCCCGCCCCCACCAGCAACGCGCCGCCCAAGCCCGGGCCACGGGTAAAAGCCACCACGTCCACGTCCTGCAGGGTTTTGCCGGAGGCCTGCAACACCTCCCGGGTCAGCGGCAAGACACGGCGAATATGGTCACGGCTGGCCAGCTCGGGCACCACGCCGCCATAGGCCTGGTGCATCTCGATCTGGCTATACAAGGCATGGGCCAGCAACGTCGGCGGGCGCTGGCCAGTGACGCGCACCAGCGCCACGCCGGTTTCATCACAGGACGATTCGATTCCCAACACGCAGTAGTCTTTTGCCATAGCGGGCAAGTTTAGGTGATCAAAACCTCAAATCCAGCCCCGCCAGATAGGTGCGAATAGCCGCTTGCGACACCGCCACCAGCTGGAACCCGGCAGGGTCCAGCATCCAGGTATGAATCAGGCCCACCATCAAGGCATGCAGGCCGTGGGCTGCCGTGTCGGCCGCCACCGCCAGCGTCACCCCGCGGCGGGCGGCCGCGTCTTCCAGGCTGCGCTGCATCTGGCACGTGCCTGCCAGGTAACACTGGACATGCCGCTGCTTGACAGCCAGCAGCTCGTCCACATATTCCACCTTCAAGGTGGCCACTTCAAAAATGGCGCGGGTGCGCGCATCCGACTCAATGCTGCGCATCGTCTGCAGCATGGCGCGCTCCAGCTCCACCAACGGGTCCTGCGCCGCGTCATGACCCATCTGCTGCATGGTTTGCTCCATGGGCAAGACGGCGCTGTCCATCATGGCGTTGAACAACTCGGCCTTGTTTTTAAAGTGCCAGTAAATCGCGCCGCGTGTCACGCCAGCCGCTTGCGCAATGTCTTGCAGCGAAGTGCGCGACACTCCTTTTTCAACAAATACACGCTGCGCCGCTTCCAGCAACTGGTGGCGGGTTTCTTCGGCGTCTGCTTTGGTACGGCGGACCATGGGTGTATTTTCTTGTCAGGGTTATTAACTTACATTCATGATTGTATGTATACCTATGTATACTTCCGGAAAAATCATAGGTTGCTTTTTCGACCTACCTGCTAATGCCCTCACTTGGGGGCTTTCTTTTTTTCAGGAATCCCGACATGCTGCTGTCCCGCACACCCCCGGCTTGCCCAAGCCCTTCCCGATCCACATTAAACCGGCGCATCTGGGCGCCCAGCGCGCTGGGTTTGACCCTGCTGCTCGTGGCCTGCGGCCAGGGCAGTGCACCTGCGGCTGGCCCCGGTGCCCCACCCCCCGCCGAAGTGGGCGTGGTCACGGTCGCTCTGACCGATGTGGGACTGGTGACTGAACTGCCAGGCCGGCTGGAGGCCTCGCGGGTGGCGCAGGTGCGGGCACGGGCCGCTGGCATTGTGCAAAAGCGCCTGTTTACCGAGGGCAGTCAGGTCAAAGCCGGTCAAGCCTTGTTTCAAATCGACCCCAGCCCCTACCAGGCCACACTGGCCAGCGCCCAGGCCTCGGTAGCCAAAGCCGAAGCCAACCTGATGCAGGCCGCGGCACAAGCCGAGCGTTTCAAACCGCTGATCGAGGCCAAGGCCATCAGCCAGCAGGAATTTGTCAATGCCCAGGCGGCGCAAAAACTGGCTGAGGCCGAAGTGGCCATGGCCCGCGCCGCGGTACAAACGGCGCGCATCAACCTCGGCTACGCCGCCATCACCGCCCCCATCAGCGGACGCATCGGCCGCGCCCTCGTCACCGAAGGCGCGCTGGTGGGCCAGGGCGAAGCCACCCCCATGGCAGTGATTCAGCAAATCGACCCGATGTACGTCAACTTCACCCAGTCGGCCTCGGAGGTGATGCAGTTGCGCCGCCAGCTGGAGTCTGGTCAACTCAAACGCGCCGGCAGCCAGGCGGCCAGCGTGCGGCTGGTGCTGGAAGACGGCACCGAGTACGCCAGACCCGGAAAGTTGCTGTTTTCCGACCTGACGGTGGACAGCACCAGCGGCCAGATCACGCTGCGCGCCGAGGTGCCCAATCCCAAGGGCGAGTTGCTGCCGGGCCTGTATGTGCGCGTGCGGCTGGAGCAGGCCCAGGTGGCCAACGCCATCACGCTGCCGCAGCAGGCCGTGACGCGCACCCAGCAAGGGGACAAGATCACGGTGGTGGGCGCCGATGGCAAGCTCAGCCAGCGTACGGTGAAGGTGGGGGCCGCTCGCAACAATCAATGGATCGTTCTGGAGGGCCTTAAAGCAGGCGAGCAGGTCATGGTCGATGGCTTCCAGAAGCTGCAGATGATGCCGCCCGGCACGCCCGTGAAGGCGGTGCCATGGAAGGCCCCCGGCAGCGCCGCTGCACCGGCCGCCGCTGCCTCGGGTGCTGCGCCAGCGGCCAGCGCCCCTGCTGCCCCTGCCAGCGCCGGTCAGAAATAAGGAGCCAGCCCCATGGCCAAGTTCTTTATTGACCGTCCCATCTTTGCGTGGGTGATCGCCCTGTTCATCATGGTGCTGGGCGCCGTGTCGATCACCCAGCTGCCGATCGCGCAATACCCCACGGTAGCGCCGCCGAGCATTGTGGTGACCGTTGCCTATCCAGGCGCTTCGGCACAAACCCTGGAAGACAGCGTGCTGGCCGTGATCGAGCTCGAAATGAACGGCGCGCCCGGTCTTGCCTACATGGAAGCGGTGAGCCAGGCCAATGGCACCGGCAACCTCACGCTGAGCTTCGAGCCGGGCACGAATCCCGACCTGGCCCAGGTCGAGGTGCAAAACCGCCTGTCGCGCGCCGCGCCGCGCCTGCCCGCCGTGGTGACCCAGCAGGGCGTGCGCGTGGACAAGTCGCGCGCCAACTTTCTGCTGTTCACCATGTTGTCGTCGTCCGACCCCAAGTTCGACGTCGCCGCGCTGAGCGACTACGCTGCGCGCAACGTGGTGCCCGAACTGCAGCGCGTGCCCGGCATCGGCCAGGTGCGGCTGTTCGGCGCCGAGCGCGCCATGCGCGTCTGGATCGATCCGGCCAAACTGCAGGGCTTCAATCTGTCCGCCGCCGATGTGGCCAGCGCCATCCAGGCGCAAAACGCCCAGGTGTCGGCCGGCAGCCTGGGCGAGTTGCCCAACCTGAGTGGCCAGACCATCTCGGCCACCGTGGTGGTGCCCGGGCAGATCAGCTCGACTACCGAGTTTGGCGACATCGTGCTGCGTGCCAATGCCGACGGCTCCACGGTGCGCCTCAAGGATGTGGCGCGCATTGAACTCGGCTCCCAAACGTATGCCACCAGTGCGCGTCTGAACGGCAAGCCGGCCACCGGCATGGGGGTGCAGTTGTCGCCCTCGGGCAATGCGCTGGCCGCGGCCACGGCGGTCAAAACCCGCATGACCGAGCTGGAAAAATACTTTCCGCCCGGGGTGAGCTGGAGCATTCCCTACGACAGCTCCGACTTCGTCAAGATTTCCATCAAGCAGGTCTCAATGACGCTGCTGGAAGCCATCGCGCTGGTGTTTCTGGTGATGTTCCTGTTCCTGCAGAACTTCCGCTACACCATCATCCCGACCATCGTGGTGCCGGTGGCGCTGCTGGGCACCTTTGGTGCGCTGCTGGCGATGGGCTTCTCCATCAACGTGCTGACCATGTTCGGCATGGTGCTGGTGATCGGCATCGTGGTGGACGACGCCATCGTGGTGGTGGAAAACGTCGAGCGCATCATGGGCGAGGAAGGTTTGCCGCCGCTGGAGGCCACGCGCAAGGCCATGGGCCAGATCTCGGGCGCCATCATCGGTATCACCTTGGTGCTGATCTCGGTGTTTTTGCCACTGGCCTTTTTCGCCGGCTCGGTGGGCAACATCTACCGCCAGTTCTCGGCCGTGATGGCCGTGTCCATCGCCTTTTCGGCTTTCATGGCGCTGTCGCTCACGCCCGCGCTGTGTGCCACCCTG
>JALNWC010000003.1 GCA_023231075.1 Rhodoferax sp. | reverse complement strand
CGTCGCAGGAACCAAGGCGTGGGCAAGGCAAGGTGATAGACACCGATAAAGATGAAGAACGAGGCCAAGGGCGCAATAGGTAATGGGCGACGTGTCGCTCACGAACGGCTTTTGGCGGGCAGTCCATGGCTGCCTTCATCAACGAAGTCACCTTGTCCGTTTTGATGCTGATCTGCCATGGCACAACCAAACAGACATCACGGCTTTGGTGGAGCCTCGTCTTCTAGTGACTGGGCCGGTTTTGGCATTGCGAACAACTGGGCAACGCACTGCATCCGGATATACACAATGGCGTCAACTTCTCGGTAAATGGCAATGACTTCATGGGCCTCAAAGTCCGACACGCATCGCTCAAAAGCTTCCTCATTCAAAACCTCCTTGAGATGCGGGGGCAAGGCAAAGACCACATAGCCCTGCAAGTCATGAACGACCACCGGCTTGCATTCTGAGTCCGTTGATCCAGCAGGTGGCACATAGTCTGAAGGTTTTCGTGTCATGCGCATGGCCACCGTGGTGTCACTGGGCGGTGTGTCTGGCACCACTGGTGGCAAAGCATCTGGTGCAGTATCTGGTGTGGTTGCACCAGTTTTGCCTGTGCTTGTTGAGTTTGTTGAAACAGGCTTGGTTTTCTTGTTCATGAGGTGTCCTTTGAAGTAAATTCTGGTTTCTTTGGGCAAATCTCTGCCCCGCTGGTAGGCGGGTTTTTTTGTAACTGGCCGGGGGGTGCCAGGTCGCTACGGCGGGTGAAGGTTCTGGGCGCTGTGTTTGTGTTTGGCTGTCATGGCATCTTTCAATTCAGGAGTGTTCTCTTCAAAATATCAGTGTTCCTTGTTCCGTCAGGTCCCCGCTCTGCGTGGTATCCAAGGGTGTGAATGGCAGGGTGGTTGACGGGGCCGAAGGCATCTGACCAAGACTTCGGGTACGTGTACGAACCCTCACTCATCGCGCATCAACTCATCACAGATCAGGCTGTCGGCATCACACAGGCGCGAACCCAAGGGCCCGCTTCGGGTTTCCACCCGAGCCCCTTTGTGCAGCTGTGTCACCCCGCGCACCAGAAAGCTGCGCTGCTCGGTATCGACCTGGGAGCTCACACCCAAGCCCTTCACAAACGTGATCCTTTGGACCGTCCCCTGGGGCGTTATTACCGAATTCTTGCCCCAGTGTGTCAGCCCTGGGAGCCAGACCAATGCGGTCATGACCACCATGGCCAGCACGAGGACGAACAAAAACAAGGTCACCTCGTCCCCGCTTGAGTTGGGTGTTTCGGGTGACGTGGCCACTAAAACAGCTGGTGTGAGGCAGGCATGCTGTTGAAGTTCGTCAGGCAGTTGCAGCGCTTCGCCTTCTGGATTTTCGTTGCCCTCAGGAGCCGAGGCTTCATTTTGTGCGGGGTGGTTTTCTGTTGTCATGATGGTCTTCACTCCGGTTGCCCATCAGCCACCAGTCTCAGACAGCGATGCTGGCTGTCACACAGAAATCGCACCTTGTCAGCACGGGTTTCCAGGGTAAGGGCCTCGTTCTTGTTCAGGCTGACACCCTCCATCAAGGCGTAATAGCCCAGATCCGTCTCCACCAAAGCGCGGGTAATGAACCCACCGCTTTGGCTGACTGACACCACCCGACCTGCGTTTTGCACAACAACCGCCGTGGGCCTTGGTTCATCCATAAAGACATGACGGTAGGCAGAAATCGTCATCGGCGCAAAGATGCCCAGCACAAGCAACAGGAGCAGCAGCATCAAAGATGCAATTTCCAGATGCTTGATCGACCGGCGGACCCTCCCCAAAGGGACGGCAGCGGCAGCAGTTGTTGAAGCATCTTGTCCATCCGCCTTGACGGTTTCAGCTTGCAGTGGGGATTTGCCGGTCTCGGTATCGGTTCCGACGTCGGGGCTCAGAGGGTCTTCTGACATGGGGATTCCTTTGCTTTGTAGCTTGATTGCAATGGGTTTGTCGATTTGCATTTGGTCTGGCCGCTTGACCGCCGGTATGCGTGGCGCGGTTAGCTGTCAACACCTTGAGTGTCCGCCAGAGGCCTGGGAAGTGACCCCGGACAACGCACGTCTTATGAGCCGTTGAAGCTGCACAGCGTCGTCATCGTCGGCTTTTTCCTCCAAATTCCAGCCCATGCCCTGGCGCAGCAGGTAGCCCTGGCGGGGAAACTTGTTATCCAGGCGATGCAGGGCGAAACGCACCAGGGTGAACAACACATCGGCAGCGGTGGCAACAACGCCTTCGATCCGTGGAATACATCCACCTTATGGAGCACGATGTCGAACAGCGCGGCGCTCCCGCCAGATTTCACCCGTCTCACTAGGAGGAACGGAACAGCCGTCGCCTGAATGCAAGCCAGCGCCGACAGGCCGACGTGACTGTCGTTTGATCAGGATTGAAGCCAGTCCTGATTTTCTGCGAGCAGCGCTTTGTTCTTTCGGCTGACATACACGCCGAACAAGACCCCGGCGACGATCACGGCGCCGAGTGCGATTTGAACAATGGTAATGATGTCCATCATGCTTTCAACACAGATTGCGCTTACCAATGGTACCGACTTTCGCCGCCCTACTCCCACGGCCGCAACAGCCGGGTGCAGTGCTGGCCCGAGTCGCACAGGAAACGGCTCCTGTTCCCCCGCTCCTGCAGCGTCAGCATCTCCCCCCTTCAGAAAGCTCACGCCCTCTTCCAGTGAATAGAAGCCGATGTCGGTCTCCACCAGGGCGCTGCTGAACAGGCCCCCGTGCAGTTGCACGCCCAGCACCCGCCCGGCCGGGACGGTGGCCACGACCTTGGGCGCGCCATGGCGGTAGGCCAGGTAGCCGCCGGACACCACCAGCGCCGCCAAGCCCAGGCCGACCGCCAGCACGATCAGGGTGAACAGCAGAGCACGGCGCTGGAGCGCGTCGAAGCCGGATTCGGGTTGGGCTTCCCGCCGCTGCGCCTGGCCGGCGCCGGTTTCAGGGGTCTGGGCCGAGGTCTTGTTGTCTTGTGCATCAGTCATGTCGGGTACTCCGCTGTGTAAATGAGTTCATATGAGGGAAATGAGAGGTGGACGGATAGCCACCGGCCTTAAGCACCGCGCTTGCCACGGCCTTTGCCCGCGGGGCTTGCTTTGACGCCAGCTACCGGCTCGCTCGGCGTGGCAACCATGTGGGCGACGCAGCGCATGCGCACGTAGCTGACGGTGTCTTTTTCCCGATGGATGCAGGTCACTTCGTGGTTTTCCAGGTCGGCCACGCACTGCTTGAACACCGCCTCGCCCAGGGTGTCCTTGAGCTCGGGCGGCAGAGCGAAGAGCACAAAGCCCGTAAAGTCGCGCACCACAGTCGGACGCCCCTTGGCTTGCTGCCCCGGCCCGGGCTGCCAGTCGGAGGATTTGCCCTCCAGACGCAAGCACACAGCGGTCTGCACGATTTCGCTCTAGGGATTGGCTGCGGTGTCTGGCGTGGCTTGGGCTCGGCCAGCCTTGATGGCTGTCTTGCGCGGGGTGGCTGGATTGGATTTCTTGCTCATGGTGATTCCTTCATGCGTGGTTTGGTTTGCGCTTGCAGGCGCTTGATTACGGTTTTTTGGGCAAAGCCTCCCCCTGACCCGCTGGCAGCGACTTTCAGCGGGTGGTGTGGAACTGGCAAAGGTGGGGATCGACGTCCGTGCCGGTTTGCCCGGTGTTGCCTGTGGCGCAGGCCGTCGTCGTTCAGATGCCGCTAGGGCGGATGGATCTGCGTCGTGTTTTGTCGGTATGTCATGGCATCAATGAGGAAACTGGGTAATGAATCTGAACCGGGTGGCCTGCATCCAGGCTCTCATGCAAGTCTTCTTTGTCAAGGGGGTGCCCATGACGCTCGGGCTGTTTTTTTGTGTCGGCTTGCCTGGGGACCGGGTCATCAGTTGGGCAGGGGCCTGTTGACCGGCAGGCCCAGATCCTTGAGCAGGCCAGCTCGCTGCAGGGCAAGCCGGATGGTTTGTTGCTGGGCCGGGATGTAGCTGTCGTCGATCTCGTCGGCATTGCCCCAGCCCAGGCTCAGGCGCAGCAGGCCCGACAGGTGCGGTGCGCAGTCGTCGAGCCGGTGCAGGGCCGGGCGCACGATGGTGAACACCACATCCTCGACGCTGGCCCCGCCGACGACGCAGGGGGCCAGCACGCCATGGAGCCCCCGCACCAGGGTGGCCGTGTAAATGACTTCGCGCTCCAGGCGGCCTTGCACGCACCAGAAGGACGCGAGGCCGGCTGCGCGGCGCAGGTATTCGATGGCGTAGCGCTGGCAATAGTCTTGTCCCTTGCCTGGGGTGGTGAGCACCTGCCTGATTTCTGGCTCGGACACGACGGCCTGAAGGAAGTCGCGCAGGTCGCTGTCGCGAACGGTCATGACGGTGTCGCGCACGATGACCAGCGGATCGACAGGCTTGACGGGAATCGGGGTGACTTCGGCCCGAACAAGGGGTGTGGCTTCTTGCGCGCTGGTTTTATTGCGCACCTTGGCGCTGGCCGGCTCATCGTGGCGCTCGTCGGGTTGGCGCAGCGTCACGCCATACTGTTGCAGTAGGGCCTGAAGGCGGGGGGAGAGTTTTTTCATATGGGTTCCTGTTCGACTGGGTTGAGGAAGACGCACGGATGCAACGGGTTTCGTTTTTTTTGGGCAAAGCGATCCCCTGCCCGGCCGCTGGGAGCTTTTGCCGGGTGTGAGTCGCTTTGAAGACAGGGGGGCTAGTTCAGAGGCTGCACTGCGGGGAAGGACATCCACCGGGCAAACGGAACCGGCCTGGGGCGGGGCGGTGGTTGGGCATCGGTGTTGTCATCCGCACGGGATGCGCGCCGCACCGCATGGATGCCACGGCGCTTGGGTTGCACTTGTGGCGCGGTTTCGCAAGCCGGCACGTAGAGGGTGTTTGCGCCGTGCTGCCGACCTGGATCGGCCTGCGCATTGAGCGCGCCTTGCGAGAACTGGCTGGCCAGCAGGCGTTCCATGGCCGAGCCATCATTGCGGGTGAGATTGGGCACATAGCGGCTGTAGACCCGAAACAGCATTTCGGTACTGGTATGCCCCAACTGGCGGGCAATCCATTCCGGCGCTTCACCTGATGCGAGCCAGAGGGTCGCAGCAGTGTGGCGCATCTGGTAAGGGCGACGTGCTTTCAAACCCAGATGGCGCAGCAGCGGGTACCAGACCCGGTCCGAGAAGTTCTTGTTGTCCAGGGGCTCACCCACCAGGTTGCAGAACACGTACTCGGACACTTTGCCGGTGGCCTGGTACTGGAGCTGCAGTGCCTCGAACACGGGCTGGCTCATCTGGATGTCGCGCTGGCTGCCATCGGTCTTGGTGTATTCGTCTTCACCGAGGACAAACGTTTCCCGCACCCGGATGATGCGCAGGTCGAAGTCGACGTATTTCCACTTGAGACCATGGACTTCACCAGTGCGCATGCCGGTGAGGAACCGCGTGGTGAAGTAGTTCTTGTAGTCGACACGTACGGTCGCCAGGATGCGCTGGACATCAGCAAAGGAAAAAGGTTCGACATCGGTCTTGCGCTGGCGCAGCTTTTTGATGTTGAGCAGCGGTGACGTAAACTCGAATCGGTCGGCGGCTTCGTTGATGATCTGACGCAGCAGACCCATGATTTCATTGATCCGCTTGGGTGATAAGCCTTCCTTGTCTCCGCGACCTTTAACTTTGGCGAGTTGTGCGCGGAATTCAAGAACTTCAGACTTGGTGATGCTGCCGACCACCTTCTCCCCGAAGTAAGGGATCAGACGACCGTTCAGGGTCGAGAGCAGCGACTTGATGTGGCTGCGCCGCCATTCGATGGAGCGTTCATCGAACCACTTCGTGGCGAAGTTTTTGAAGAGGGGGCCCGTCGAGGCCAAGGTCTCTGGCTTGGGCACGACGTACGGCGCAATGGCTTGAGCGGTTTCTGCCTGGGGAACACCCGGGCTCCCTTGTCTCGCCAAGCGTTTGAGGGCCTTGCTGCCAGGGAAGTAGTTGGCGTAGACGAAGGTGCCATCGGCAATCTCGGCTTCGATCTTGTCGAGGATCTTTTGCAGTTTCTTGCGGTTCGGCTGCGTGTCAGGAAGTGCAGAGTACTCACGAAACCGACCGACTCCAAAGCGGAAGTCCATGAAGAGACTTCCAGTGGTATCCGATAAACGAATGCTACCCATGAAGCACTCTCCCGTTGGCCATTGGGATTCCAGACATACTGATGGTCTGCACTGAAGATGCTTTCGTCATATCCCGCTGAATCGCATCCCAGCGATACAGTATCTTGCGGCCGCCAAATGGCCGGAAGTAATGCACTCCCTCAAGCAGAACACTATCTTTCAAGCGCTCGCGGATGGTTCTCACGTCGTACTTGATACGAGACGATAGTTCATCAGTCGTCAACAGTTCATTTTCCATCTTCGTTACTCCTTGTGTGTCTGCTTTATTGCTAGACGTATTTATTTTATGTCACACAAGGTACTTGTCAAGTTGTCTAGCAATAAATTTTTGTGGCGGTGTAAAATCACAATTCTTGTGAGAACAACATGAGCCGCAATCAATTGAACATCCGCGTGAGCGACGAACTTGAATCGCTCATCGACAAGAAACGCATTGATCTTGCATCGACGATGAAGATCATCCCAACACGCTCCGACATCGTGCGATATGCCCTCGAGAGTTACCTCGGCATCACTATGAATGAGACGGATCAAGACCGACGTACCACTGACAAATTAAAAAAGGGAACATCTGCCCGAGGCTACAAGTAGTCCTGTCATATTTCCCTTGTAGGGGTTGACACGGTCGCTGTCGATCCATTGACATGACAGTTGTTTACGATCGTTGAGAGTTTCAGGGTTCGCGTTACCGGAAAACTAGAATTCACGTATCTGATCCTCCATCCGCGACACTAGAACGGACAAGCCTGAACAATTAGTTTGCGAAATCAAATTTAGAGATTGATCATCCAGCGCCTGTCATGGCCACGCTACTCCGTTGAACGACATACGTTGGCTATCAGCCACGGTCACGACCAGGCGGTATGGAGCAACCCAAATTCGCGCCAACAACATGCCAGATACCCGACCGTTATGGGAGACAGCTTGGTGCCCTTATGCACAGTGCCCAGTTATGAACAGTTTATGTCGGTCGGGTTGGCGGTGTCATGAGTAAAGGGCAAAGACACTAGGTCGTTGACCTTTACATAATTACAGGCCCTTCAAGAACTCCAACAACGATTGGGTGGCCTTGAAACGCTGTGCGGGGATTTCTGGATCCTGTAGTCGAGCCAGTGCCTTTTCCTTCATGGCCAAATCGGCTTCGACGTATTGATGGGTGGTCGTCGGGCTTTCATGACCAAGCCACAACGCGATGACACTGATTTCCACACCTGACTGCAGCAAATGCATGGCCGTGGTGTATCTGATGGTGTGAGGTGAAATCGCACGATGCTCCAGACCCGGCATTGTTTTGATAGCAGCCTGCACGGCCAATGCCATCCGCTGGGTTACATTGGAACGCGTCATCGCCTCTGCGCTGCGGTTGGGCAACAAAGCCGATGAAGGCTTCAAATCAGGATTGCGTTTTAACCACTGGCGAATCGACTTGGCCGTGGATTTCCAGAGAGGGACCGAGCGATCCTTGCGACCTTTGCCATGCAAGTGCACACAAGCTGAGGCATCCAGCACGACATCAGACACTTTGACGCCAATCACCTCCGAAACTCTGGCGCCGGTGTTGTACATCAATGCCATCAGCAAGCAATCCCGTTGGCTGGTCCAACTCGTGCCTGGGCAGCCGATCACGGCAAGCATCTCCTCACGTGAGAGAAATCCGAGCATCGGCCGCTCAAATCGCTTCATCGGTACGCCCAAAGCCTGCTCAACGACGTGCAGCCCTGCGACATCCCTGCGCCCAGCGAACTTCAGAAATGATCGCAGTGCAGCCAATCTTGCATTGCGACTGCGCACGGCATTGTGGCGGTCAACTTCAAGGTGATCAAGAAAGGCCAGAATGAGTGTGGGTGTGATGTCGGCGAGCAAAAACGCCGTCGGTAGCTTTTGCAGTCGCTTTTGCGCGAAGTCCAAAAACAAAACAAAGGCATCGCGATAGGCTGCCACGGTACGCGAACTCAAGGCGCGCTGCTTCGTCAAATGTTCGGTAAAAAATGATTGCACCAGTGACGGGAAACTGGATGAAATGATGGTCGAGTTATTCATGATCAAACTCCCCGGCACATGCAAAGCATTCAAATCTGGCACCGGCCAAAGCCATCAATTCAGGCACACCGGTGAGATACCAGTAAGTGTGTGAAATCCTGGTGTGCCCCATGTAGGTCGACAAAGCCAACATCCGTTGGTTTAGGTCCACGTTTTGCTCGTGCCACAACGTCAATCGTTTTACCGCAAAACTGTGGCGCAAATCATGGATGCGTGGCTGCCCATGACCGCCGCGATCAATCCAGCCAAGCTGTGTACGCAACTGCGTGAAGATGCGGTGAACTTGCCTGTCACCCAGCGGCTTGCCACGATGTACCCCACGCGAGCCCACAAAAAATAGTGACTGCGGCGCATTTGGCACCAGTTGCACACGTGTTGCGCGGTATGCGGCCAGAGGTGCGATCACACTTGGATGCACTGGCACCAGTCGGGACTTGCCAAACTTGGCACCGCGCACCGTCAGTACGCCTGCCACCAAATCCACATCCATGTCAGCCAGCCCAAGGGCTTCACCAATGCGCAAACCAGTGGCGGAAATCAGGCCAAATAGCGTCGCATAAGTGGCTGCCCGCAGACCATCGGCGGGACCAAGTTTGCCCGCTTCCTGCATGAGCGCCAACACCTCATCCGCACGGAAGATGTGCGGTGTCTTTCTGCCTGGAAGTGATCCGAAGATTGAGTCGTCTGGAACCTCAGTGGCCGCTTCAAACTGCTGTAACCACCGTAAGAATGGTCGCAAGTTCACCAACCGTCTGGCCGACGTTTCGATGCTGACATTTCCTCCATGCGCCTCGCGTGCCCACTGCGAAGTCAATTCAACGGTGACCGCTCCAAGGTGCTTTGAATCCTCAACAAAGCTGGCAAAGTTCAGCAATTCCCGACCACATGAAACGAGGCGATAACCCAGATTGCGCTGCTCCCGCAGAAATTCTTGCACCCTCGTGCGAAGACCAACGGCGGCGTTCATACGACACTCCCAGGCCAGGGCAATGCGACTTCGATCAAACTGTGTTGATCAAGTTTGGCGTAAATCACCGAGGTGTTCAAGGAACGGTGCCGGAGCATGTCGGCTACATCTTTGATGGAGCCACCGCCATTGACAATCCGACACGCCAAGGTGTGGCGCAAGGAATGGCTGCGACCGTGCGCAATACCGGCGCAACGCAACGCCCGACCGATGAAAGCGCGTACGGCGTCAACCCCGACAGGTTGATCATGAGGCGCTTTTAGACGAACAAAAATGTTCTTGAGGGCGGTGGTTGGCCGCTCGTGGCGAAGGTACTCGGCCAGAGCCTCCCCCGTGGCCGTTGGTAACGGCAAGGTATCTTGGCGCATCGACTTCGTCTGCTTGAGTTTTACGGTGCCATTGCGCCAATTGATGTCACTGAGTTCGAGCTTGGCTATCTCTCCGCTACGCAGCCCAAGATCCACTGCCAACCGTACCATGCTCAGTAGACGCCACCGTGATGACACGGTTTGTTCACAGTGCGTCATCAGTCGCTGAACCTCCCCAGCCGTGAGGGCGCGGGGCAGTGACGCAAGCGTCCATTGGGCAGGTGTTGAAATTGCGCCCAGTAGCCCGCGCACCTCATCGCCGCAAGTGAGCCGATAGCGGAAATAGGCCCGAAAGGACGCTGCCAAAGATTGGGCATGGGATGTCGAGTTGACCCGCTCCAGCTCTTTGGTGATGAAGGCACGCAGGTCCTCAACCAGCATGTCTTTGCCAGTGAAGGCCCTGTCGGCAAACTTCCAGCGCAGAAATTGCCCCACCCTGTACAGCCGGTCTTTGCGTGTTCCAACGGCAAGACCTCGTGCATCGCGCATGTGTGCGTCGTACCGGTTCAGTTCCTCGGCGATTGGTCCGGTGGGTGGCAGCAATTCAGCGATGACTCGCTCCTCGCGAAGAACCTCCAGCAGTAGCCCGAGCCCAGCTCGCAACTGATCGTGGCTTCTCAACGCCATGGCATGGCAATCACAGCTCGGCAGGTGGAAATTGAGAAACTGACTAACGCAATCCTCGTCAAGTTGACTGGCCGTCAGGGTACAGCGGGCCATCCAGTGGGCGAAATGCGCCAGTGCATCAATGTGACTACGCGATGTTTGCCGGGAGTAACTTCCTCGCTCAAGATTTGCCGCGTAGGCATCAACATGCGCGGCAAGCGGGCCGTCAAGTAGCCAGGTCTTGGCCAAAGGATGTAACGAGTTAATCGAGTTCATGGTGGTCTCCAGTTGTGAAGCCACCACTCATGCGCCCATCCGGAAATTATGTAAAGCTCATCAAACCGTTAAATTCCACTCTTCACAGTGAAGGCAACCACCAATGAACCTAAACTGTTCATAACTGGGTACTGTGCATAAGGGCACTTGGACTAAACCGCTGACGCGGTAGTTGGTGTGCACGCACCGTCAGACTTCCCAGTCACTTCCCCTCAGACTCCATTTGCAGGACGATGAAGTTGCTGTTCTCAGCACTTCATCCCGTTCAACTGCAAAGGAGTATTGCCATGACACCGCTACGCCAGCGGATGCTCGAAGACATGAGCATTCGCAACCTCACGGACAACACGAAACTGTCTTACCTCCAGCAGGTCGGTCTATACGCCAAACACTTTCACCGTTCGCCCGATTTGTTGGGGCCGCAGGAGGTTCGTGAGTACCAGGTTTACCTGACGATGACCCGCAAGCTTTCGACTTCGAGCATCAGCACAGCGACCTCAGCACTTCGTTTTCTGTACCGAGTGACGCTCAAGCAGCAATGGTCGCCAGATGACATCCCGATGCCAAAGAAGCCATTCAAGCTGCCCGTGGTCTTGAGCCCAGAGGAGGTGATGCACTTTTTGGACTGCATCAAGAACCTCAAACATCGCACGCTGCTGATGACGGCCTACGCCGCTGGCTTGCGTGTGTCTGAGGCCACGCACCTCAAAGTGACTGACATCGATAGCCAGCGCATGGTCATTCGGGTCGACCAAGGTAAGGGTAATAAAGACCGTTACGTCATGCTCTCACCCCGACTGCTTGAGGAACTTCGCACCTACTGGAAGTCAGCGCGTCCTCAAACATGGCTATTTCCAGGCTACATCGCAGGTCGCCCCATCACCAAGGATGCCGTCGAGCAGGCTTGTCAGAAAGCTCATCGGGCCAGTGGCATTACCAAGCCCATCACACCGCACTCGTTGCGTCATGCCTTCGCCACGCATTTGCTGGAGTCTGGCACCGATGTGCGCCGCATCCAATTGCTCATGGGACACCGCAGTCTGGCCACCACATCGCGCTATCTCAAGATCGCCACCAGCACCCTGTGTGCGACTGTCAGTCCGTTTGATTTATTGCCAAAGATTGACACGCCACAACCGGTGGCCATATGCATAGCGGCGACTATGCGTAGAACGTGAATATGTATAGGCAGGTAAATTGTCGCCGTCAAGCCCCCTGCAGCGGACGGCAGCAAGGGACGATGACAGCTTTACATAGTCACAGCCCCTCCAGGAACCTCATCAGTGAGTCCGAAGCGCGGAAGCGCTTGAGTTTCGTATCCGGTTCCTCGATGTTTCCGAGGGCCTTTTCCTTCATGGTCAGGTCAGCCTCTACGTATTGGTGCGTTGTGTTCACATTCTCATGGCCGAGCCACAGGGCGATGACGTTGAAGGGCACACCTGACTGCAGCAGGTGCATGGCCGTCGAGTGACGCACCGTGTGTGGCGAAATACGCTTGCCAGCTAGACTCGACTGCTTGGCGGTTGCGAATTCAACGGCCAGTGCCAGACGCTGTGCCGCGTTACATCGCGTCATCGCGTGCCCGTCGCGGTTGGGCAGCAGTGGCGTCAGGCCGCGCAACTGCGGGTTCAAACGCAACCATGCACGAACTTCCAAGACGGTCGATTTCCACAACGGAACGGAGCGTTGTTTGCGGCCCTTGCCCTGAAGATGAACACAGGCTGCGCCATCAAGCACGACGTCTGCGACACGCACCCCGACGATCTCGGATACGCGGCCCCCGGTGTTATAGAGCATCACCAGCAACAAATGGTCGCGCTGCGAGGTCCAACTTTCACCGGGCTGCCCAATTACCGCCAGCATCTCCGGCCGCGTCAGATAGCCCAGCATCGGTCGCTCGAAGCGCTTCATCGGCACGGCCATCGCCCGTTCGACCATGTGCAGTGCCGTTACGTCCCGCCGACCGGCGAACCTCAAGAGTGCGCGCAGTGCTGTCAGGCGCAGATTGCGGCTTCGTATCGAGTTGTTTCGTTCCTGCTCAAGATGGGCGAGGAAGGCCAGGATCAGTTCCGGTGTGATGTCGGCCAGCTGCATCGCCGTCGGCACCTTGACGAGCCGTTTACTGGCAAAGTCAAGGAACAGCGTGATCGCATCGCGATAGCACGCCACAGTGCGCGGACTGACGGCGCGCTGCGCCACCAAGTAGTCGGTAAAAAACTGCTGCACGATGGCTGGGAATGACGGTGGTTGAGAGGTGCGTTCAGACATCGCAGACCTCCGGCATATAGTCCTCGAAGCGCTGTGCAGCGATCGCCATGAGCTCCGGCACCGCCTGCAGGTACCAATAGGTGTTGCTCACTTTCGCGTGGCCAACGTAGGTCGACAATGCCAACATTGCTTGATCTACGTCGACTCCTTGCTGCTGCCATAGCAGGATGCGACGTACGACGAATGTGTGGCGCAGATCGTGAATACGGGGTGCGTGGTGAGTGCCGCGGTTGACCCAGGCCAGTTCCTTTCTCAGCCCCTCGAAGACCCGCTCGACATGACGTTGATCAAGCGGCTCGCCGTGGCGCCGCAATCGAGTATCGGGAAAGAACGGCGCCTCCTCATCCTGCGTGGCGCCAGTCAGATCGCGTATCCAGCGATATTTGCCAAGCGCTGACACTGCACTCAAATGGATCGGCACATTGCGCGACTTGGCAAACTTCGTCCGACGGATCGTCAGCAGGCCGCGCTGTAGATCCACATCGCTGTTGTGCAATCCGATTGCTTCAGAAACGCGCATGCCTGTACAGGCGATCAGACCGAACAACATCTCGAAGACCCTGCCGTTCAGGCCGGACTCAGGTCCGAGCCGACGTGCGGCGGCCAATAAGTCGATGATTTCAGGTTCAGTGTAGATGTGTGGTGCAGGCCGCTCGGACGGCCGACCGAAGATAGTGTAGTCAGGCACCTCGGTACGCGGCTCAAACTGTTGCATCCAACGGGTGAATGGGCGCAGGCTTTTGAGGCGGCGCGCCCAAGTTCGCGAATCGACACGACTGAGATTCGTTTGCCGGGCCCACTCGGCCATGACATCCAGAGTCAACGATTCGTAATCGGCGATGTTGCGCACATAACAGGCCAAGCCGCGCAGGCAATAGGCCTGACAGCGCAACTCAAAGCCCAAGCGCCGACGCTCCTCCAAATACTGCTCGACGCGTCCCCCGAGATCGGTGCTCATGCTGCGCTCCCAGGCCAGGGCAACGCCACTTTGACGAGACTGCGACTGTCAAGCTTGGCGTAGATGAGCGTGGTGTCGAGCGAGCGGTGACGCAGCACGTCGGCCACTTCCTTCAGTGACGAGCCACCAGCCAACAGACGGCTGGCCATGGTGTGGCGCAGCAAATGCGAACCGGTATATTTCAGTCCGGCTCGGGCGTAGGCTTGACGAATGGAGTGGCGAACCACCTTCGGTCCAATTGGCTGTTCACGCGGTGCAACGTGACGCACGAACAACATTCGATGCTTGGTCTTCGGGCGTTCATGGCTCAGATACTCGACGATGGCTTGGCCTGTAGAAACGGGCAACGGCATCACATCATCGCGCCGCCCTTTGGTGCCACGCAGCGCAATCGTTCCGGCGCGCCAGTCAATGTCGTCCAGACTTAGACGAGCAACTTCGGCGCTGCGCAGTCCGAGGTCCAGCGCACAGCGCACCATGGCGTCAGCCCGCCGCATCAACGGACCGGCCTGCCCCAACGAGGCAACGAGTTGCTCGACTTCCTCGGGCTTGAGCGCCTTTGGTAGCGATGCAAGTTGCCAGTTGGCCGGGTAGACCAATACTCCTATAAGCGAATGAACCTGATCGCCCAACGTTGTGCGCCAGCGGAAATAGCTGTGCAGACTGGAAACAACATATCTGATACTGGTTGGTTTATTGTGAAGTGTGGCTTGCTGAATGAGGAAGTTTCGAACATGCTCAGCCCGTATTTCTGGGAAGTTGATGCGGCCATTGCCAAAGCACGAGAAAAGCAGGCGCCCGACGACTGCCAACCCTACCTTACGGGTACTGGACACCAGATTACGCGCCTCGATCATATGCTTGTCATAGCGTCGGAGTTCCTCACCGATTGGAGTCAATTCGGTGGTCCTGAGTGGAATGGCGCCGGTGGCGCGAAGCGCAGCCAACAGGTGCCCGAGCGCCGCCCCGAGGCTGCTTCGGTCGTGGAGTACCGATCTACATGAGCAACGCGGCAAATGGACGTCAAGAAACTCTGCGATCAGCGCCTCGCCGACCTCGTCGGCCTTCCTTTGCGTGAATCCCATCCACCGTGACAGATGCGTGACGCCGCTCTTGCAGCGTTTGATGTAGCCAGCGGCATAACCGTGGTCAAACAGGTATTGCTCGTAACATTGATTGTTCGATACCAGCGGACCGGCGTCCAAGTCGCTTTCGCGGGGGACGGGGCAAGAAAGAAGTTTGGTCATGATTGTGGTCTCCAGAAGTAGGAATACCACTGCACCAGAACGAAAGGACTATGTCTAGTGCATCAAGGCAATGCGTCGATCGCCCCACGAAGAAATTTACCCTAGCCAGGGAGACCGAGATGAACTACGCATAGTTGACGTCTATGCATAGTCGCCGGAATACGCAGCCAGTACGACAACTCATTTCTGAGGTCTGACCTTGCGCCCTGCCGGGCTGGAGATGGCGGACATCTTTCGCCATTGCGGCCCTGCCTATCGTATGCAACACGCGGCCACGCTCAGCCGGGGACAACGCCGTGTCATGAGCGCCATTGAGCAATGCAGAACGGCGGCATTGGGTGGTCATGTTGAAGAATGCGATGCCTGCGGCCACCAGCGCATTGCGTACAACAGCTGCAGAAATCGTCACTGTCCCAAGTGCCAGTCGTTGGCGCGTGCCCAGTGGTTGTCTGACCGACAAGTCGAACTGCTGCCGGTGGCGTATTTCCATGTGGTGTTTACCGTGCCACAGGAAGTCGCCGCGATCGCGTATCAGAACAAGGAGGTGGTCTACAACATTCTGTTTCAGGCTACTGCCCAAACATTGCGAACCATTGGTGCTGACTCCAAACACCTGGGTGCCGAGATTGGCTTCATCGCCATTTTGCACACCTGGGGTCAGAACTTGCTGCACCATCCGCACTTGCACTGCGTGGTACCCGGCGGGGGTATCTCTGCGGATGGTCAGCGCTGGGTTGCCTGTCGCGCCGGCTTCTTCCTGCCGGTTCGGGTGCTGTCGCGGCTGTTTCGTCGCCTGTTTCTTGAATACTTGCAGCAGGCATTCGATGGGGGTGAGTTGGATTTCTTCAACAGCCTTGAGGGTCTGCTGGATCGTTTGGCTTTTGCCAAATACCTTGCTCCTGCCACTCAAGCCGAATGGGTGGTTTACGCCAAACCGCCTTTTGGTGGCCCCAAGCAGGTGTTGGAATATTTGGGGCGCTATACCCATCGGGTGGCAATTTCCAACAACCGTTTGCTTGATTTCAGTGACGGCGCAGTCACATTTGCCTGGAAGAGGACTATCGCCATGAGTCAAAGAACAAGACCATGCGCCTGGAGGCCCAAGAGTTCATTCGCCGATTCCTGTTGCACGTTCTGCCATCTGGGTTTCAGCGCATCCGAAGTTATGGATTTCTGGCCAACCGTTATCGCCAGGTCAAGATTGACTTGTGTCGCAAGTTGCTGGGGGCATCAGCGCCCGTGGCGGCAGGAGATGCGCCAGATCAAACGCTCGATTACCGTGACCGGTATCAGCGTCTGACTGGGTTTTCGCTGCGTGACTGCCCGCATTGCAGCAAGGGGCAGATGGTGCGCATCGAGTCTTTCACTGCAGGTGTTTTGCCTCGTGGTCCACCGGCCAAAACCTCATGAATGACTACCCGATACTGAACACTGACGCCTCTCAATTCCCAAGCTGGAGAGCGGTGTGGATGACTTCGTATGTTCATGGTCAACACCACTGGGGTCGCATCGGCACGCTTGGCTGGCAATGGTTGAAGCCCCATTCGCAACAACAGCTCCGATGTCAAACCGCACATCCGCCCATAACGAAGCCTGAAGCCTTATCGGGATTTAACGTTTGTGTCGCTGCCCAGAACAGGCAACCGTGGATTCAATACCCATAGCACCCCAGCAGCTCACTGGCGGTTTAGTCCAACGGGATCTTTAGCCTACCGACTGCGGAAAAACCGCATCCGCGTTGATTAGCAACTGCGCGCCGCAGCCGCCAGGCTAAAGACTCTCTGCATTATGCAGAGATGTGCATAAGGTTCCAAAGCCGAATTTCAGTTCGCCGAAATGCCTGCCGGATACCGGCCATTGAGGCCACCATGGAATGCTCATCGGATTGACCGCGGACTTCCAGTAAGAGGCCCTTCTGTTCCCCTCGACAGATCCACATTGCTGACATTGGCAACGGAGAAGTCCGAGACAAGTGAGCGTTTGCGGTTATTCGTCAACGGCTGCTTTCTGGCAGCCAAATTGCCTAAGTTGGTTTCCAGTCAGCCGCGCTCGTGAAGGGCAACTTGGTGCCAAAAAAATCATAGCTCGCTGAAGTAAGCTCACCTTGAAACCGCCAGACTGGGGTCATTCCGCGACGTTGCCAGGGTCGGGGTTGCGTCGAGTACCAGCAGCTGAGCAATAAGCAGCGTGCCGCCGCTCAGGTTCAATCGTTTGAGTCTGGCGTTCGATTAGCGCAAAAGTACCTACTCCCGATGGGACTGCAGCAGGGGATCGCCGATGAGTGCCGTGATCACAGCGCTGACGTTGTCCCAAGGATCGCGGCCGGGTTGGGTGAGCGGATCGGGCAGCAGCTGACCTTCGCCGGTATGCAAGTGGTTGGGGTAGGTGGAGAGTTGCGGATGCAGGGGTGCTGTGTCGATGCGCAATTCTGTGTCACCCCAACGCCAGGCGATGGCATATTCCTCGGCGCTGGCGATCCGCAGTTCGATGACGACGCCGTTGTCCAGGCGCACCAGCAGCGCATCCTGGCAAAGCTCGGCGGGTTCCGTTATGGCTTCGGCGAATTGAGAGTCGATGGCTTCCTTGAGGGCGTTGTGCAGCATCATTGGCCTCCCAGTTCCCCCATGACCGCCTGCAACTGCTTACGCACCGCTTGCTGCGTCTTGGAGAGAATACGGGCGCCGAGGTAGTGATCGTAGCCAGGGTGCTCGGCGACGGCGCCGCTGCTGACAAGCGCCAGCAAAGCCTCCTCGCTGTCGGCATCATGTTGTTGCAGCAAGCGCTTGCGGCCCTCGCGCAATTCGAATGCGATGCGGCTCAGCTGCTCCAGCTCCTGTGCCGCCTCAAACGGTAGTTTTTCAAAAAAGTTGCTCACGAAATTCCTCTTACATTTTTTGATCTTTGAGAACCCCGCCGTCGAGGACGACCATGTCGGGGGTGATCTGCTGGAACCGATAAACCTTGCCGCCTTCCTTGGCGGCGAATTTGCCGGCGTCGGCCTCGCTGGCAAATGATGCCAGCGTTGGCCCCATGGAGCCCAGGCGTTTGGAGCCGGCCACGTAGAAGGCGGTCTTGGCATCAATCCAGTGGCCCACCGGATTGTTCCAGTCGGCTTGCGCCATGTCCTGCACGAAGACGGCGCGCACGCGTTGTTGCTGCTCGGGCTTCAGGTAGATCGAGAACATCTCGACCGTGTCACAAAAAAAGTCAGGCTCGCCATGATCGTATTGCATCTGCGCCTTCGGCCCGGGATAGTCCATCAGCGTCATGCCGTCCAGGCTGCAGCTGGTGTCGCGACTGATCTCGATCGGTTGGAGAGAAGCCGGTTCGTTCTTGCTGCAGCCGCCCAGGACAGCAGCGCCGGTCAATGCCAGGGCGAAGGTGAATGCGATAGCGGTGGCACGCAGCTTGGGGGTGTGAGATGTTTTCATTGGCGAAATTTCCAGTTGGCGACGGCCAGGGGCAGGGTGATCCAGGCGAGCATGACCGCGCCGAGCAGCCCCGGGTTGGCGAGCCGCTCGGGGAAGACCGTGGTCAAGCCGTAAAGGGTTCGAACCTCTTCAAGCCCGAAGATATTGAGGATGCGAAAGACGTCAGCCGGGTTGAGGAGCAGCAGATAGGGGAAGGCATCGGTGGCGACCGCACCGCCGCTGACGACCAGCGCGCCCAGCAGGATCAGGTCGTAGACCAGGACGAAGAAAAACCACAGGGCAATGGCGCCGCCGCTGGCCCGGGTGCGGTCCGCCGCGAAGACCGAAACCATGACCGCCAGGCTGAGGAAGGCCATGCCCAGCAGCACTGAACTCAGCATGAAGCCGGCATAGTGATACCAGGCAGAAGGCGGCAGCTTGAAGCCGAGCAGCAGACCGACCAGACCGAAGCCCATCACGGTGGAACAGGCCAGGGCCGCGGACAGACCGAGGAACTTGCCCAGCAGCAGTTCGAGGCGCGTGATCGGCATCGACAGCAGCAGGTCCAGAGAGCCGCGCTCGCGCTCGCCAACGATGGCGTCAAAGCCAAGAATCAAGGCGATCAGCGGGATCAGGTAGATGACCAGGCTGACCAGGCTGGCAATGGTGACTTCGATGCTGCTGAAGCCGACGGCCCCTTGCTGCGCCGAGCCAAAATAGGCGATGACCAGAGCGAAGGCGGTAAAGACGGTGGTCACCGCGAGCACCCAGCGGTTACGGATGCGCTCGCGGAATTCTTTGGCGGCGATGATGCCGATCTGTTTGGGTTCGATTGCAAAAGTCATGATGTTCTCATCCCGAATAGCCTAGAAACACGTCCTCAAGAGACGGCTCGTGGATGTGTAAATCGCTTATCCGGCCATCGAGCGCTGCCAGGGCCTGGAGAACCGGCATTTTGGCTTCGCGCTGGCAATGGACCGTGACCCGCTCGCCGTCTTCGCTGAGCTGGGCACCCTCCAGCGTGTCGACGATCCGCCGCAATTCGATTTCCGCGCCCGGCGCGAGCCGCAGTTCGAACCGCAGGGGCAGCGCCATCTTCTCCCGTAACGACTGGACGGTGCCAATGGCTTGAATCTTGCCGGTCTTCATGATGGCGAGACGGTCGACCCGTTCCTGGATTTCCGACAGAATGTGGGAGGTCAGGATGATGGTCGCCCCCGCGCTCCTCATCTCCTTCAGGATGCGATAGAACTCGCGAATGCCCTCGGGATCGAGGCCCGTGGTCGGCTCGTCGAGGAACAATAGTTTGGGCTTGCCGAGCAGGGCCTGCGCGAAGCCCAGGCGCTGGCGCATGCCCTTCGAGTAGCCCTTGACGCGCCGCTTGGCCGCAGCGGTAAGCCCGACCCGCTCCAGCAGCGGAGCACATTCGCCCAGGTCAACCCCTTTCAGGCGGGCGAAGAAGGCGAGGGTCTCCAGGCCGCTGAGATTGTCGTAGAAGACGACGTTCTCGGGCAGGTAGCCGAGGTGGCGGCGCACGCGGCGGAATTCCTCGCCGCGAACCGGCGCGCCGTCAATCCGGATCTCGCCCGAGGTGGCCGGGATCAAGCCCAGCATCATCTTGAACAAGGTGCTTTTGCCGGCACCGTTGTGCCCGATCAGGCCAAACACTTCGCCGGCCTCGACCGCAAGGTCCACGCCGTCCACCGCCTGGATCAAGCCGTAGTGCTTGGTGATCTGGTGGACTTCAATTACTTTGTTTGCCAATCCATTGACTCCAGTTGCTGTGGGTGGGTTGCATGTGCGGCTTGCCGTCCACGATGCTGGGTGAGCGCAGCAGGGGAAACTGTTGCGCGATCAGCCGCAGGGTTTGAATGGCCGGGCTGTTGAGCAGGAGCTTGACCACCGGCAGGCGCCAAACCAGACGGTCCACCACGTCGTTGGCTTCGTAGGGCACGTCGCCGATGCCATTGCCATCGCGGTCCCAGCCGACGTAGTTGCTCCAGTAGTTGCCGGTCTTGACACCCCAGGGGACGTCCTTCGCTGCGACGTAACGCACCTGCTCCCGGTTGCGCAGAAAATCGTTGCCTTCGACCTCGTTGTGAATCGAGCCGGCCCACACATGCGCGCCGACATCGTTGTCAATGATCAGATTATTGCGGAGCGCATTGTATTCAGCGTCATAGATAAAAAAACCGCGGCGGTTGCCCGCTACCACGTTGCCCTCGATGACCGAATCCTGGATCGTGCGCAGCATGATGCCGACGTCTGAATTGCCCCAGGTGCGATTGTTGCGCACGATCAGGTTGCGCGTCATCATGAGCGCCAGACCGTTTCGGTTGTGATAAGACTCGTTGTCCTCCCAGGTGTTGAAGTGGGAGTTCATGTAGTGGGTTCCGTAGCGCACGTCGTGAATCTTGTTGCCACGAAAAATCGCGTGATAGGAAACATCGACGTAGATACCATCGCGCGCGAAGCTGATCTCGTTGCCGATGATCTGGGCACCGGTGGTGTTGTAAAGCTGAATGCCATTGCCTCGCTGGGCCGACGCGTAGTCACGCTTGCCGGTGATCCGGTTGCCGATGACCTGGACGTCCTTGGCCCCTTCGATCCAAAGCCCAAACAGACTGTAGGCGATGTCGCAATGCTTGATGGCTGCACGGTCCGAACCGGGCTGGATGTAGATGCCCGCATTTTGGTCGCCCAGGCGATCACCGCTGTCCGTGACGATCAGACCCTCGACGCTGACGTCCGGCGAAACGATGCGAATCGTGTCGCCCGCGAGGCCGCCGCTGATGGTTGGCCGGTTAATGCCGACAAGCTTCAGGGGCTTGTCGATGCGCAGGTTGTTCTGGTAGCGACCGCGCTCAATCGCCACCGTATCACCGGGTTTGGCGCGCGCCACTGCCGCCGAGATGGAGTCGCCCGGATGGACCCGGATCTCTGCGGCCGCTGCGACGCCCGCGACCAGCAGCGAAGCGACTAGCAGCGCCGTGGCGCGCACGGCCAGGGCCAGCCTTGCAGACCAGTGCTTCAGTGCAGACACTTCAGTCCCACCTGGCCATCCAGCGTGTGCGGCACCCCAGGACTCTGCGCCAAGCGCTGTGCCGCCGTCACTCAGGCTTCCACCAGCATGCGCGAACGCATCTCGAGGTGCAGTGCATGGCAGAAGTTGGTGCAGTAGCACCAATAGACACCGGGCTTGTCGGCCTTGAAGGTGACTGATTTGGTCTCCTGCGGGTTGACAATAAAGTTGATGTTGTAGTTCGGGATGGCAAAGCCATGGGTCAGATCCTCTACCTTGTCCAGGTTGGTGAGAATGATGGTGACCTCATCGCCTTTCTTGACCGTCCACTCGCGCAGTCCGAAGGTTGGCGCCTGGGATGTCAGGTAGACCGTCACCTTCTTGCCTTTGCGCTCGACACGACATTCCTTGGCATCCTTGACCGCGTTGGGGAACTCGTTGATGTCATAGACCTGCCGGGTCCTGATCAGCTCGCGTGGAATGATGATGGAGTCATGCGGCTCGGAGTACACCGAGTGGTCGGCCACGAGCTTCATCTTGTCGCCGCTGATGTCAATCAGTTGCGCGGTTTCCGGGTGCAGCGGTCCAACCGGCAGGAAGCGGTCCTTGGAGAACTTGTTGTCCGACAGGAAGAATTTGCCGTCGGCATTCTTGGTCTCGCCCATGGACGTAAAACCGTGGCCTGGCTGGTATTGGACGTCGATGCGGTCCACCACCGGCTTGGCCGCTTTATCACCCTTGAAGGATTTGATGGCGGCCTCGAGGTTCCACTTGACGATCTGGCTGTCCAGGAAGAGCGTCGTATAGGCGTTGCCCTTGTTGTCGAAACCGGTGTGCAGTGGGCCCAGGCCAATTTCGGGTTCGGCGACCACGGTGTCGCGGGGTTCCTTGAGTTCACCGTCGAACCATTTCAGTACCAAAGCATGCTCAATCAGGGTGGCCGTCGGCGAGAGCTTGCCGGAGCAGGCGTAGTACTTGCCGTCCGGGCTGGCGTTGACGCCGTGCGGGTTTTTTGGTGTCGGCACATAGCAGGTCAGCGCGGTCTTCGGGTCTGCGTTGGCGGATTTGGTGCCGTCCACCACCGGGACCTTGGATTTGCCGATGAAAAATGTTTTCCCGGCCTTGACGGCTGCCTCGATGCGGGCAATGTTGAAGAAGATGCAGGAGTCGCGCTCGATCGACATCATGTCCTCATAGTGGGCGCCATTCTCCATGTTGTATTGATTGGAGCAGGCCAGTTTGCCGTCGTAGGAGGTCGCCACCAAATCCATGTTGCCGTCTACCTTAACCTGCCAGCGTGGCTCCAGGGTTTCCGCATCGATACACGTGAACAGGCAGAAATACTTGCTCGGGTCGTTGAGGTCGCGGCCGTCATTGGGCTGGGGAATGTGGAACTCGTTGCCGCAAAAAACGCGGGTTGTGTAGTTGATCTTTTCGTCAACCGGATCGCGCTTGTCAGGGAAAATCCCGTGGAAACCCTGGACGTTGGGCAATTCGGTGATCTTGTCGCACTCCATGGTATCGAGCCGCACGCGCGCGATGCGACCGTGGATTTTGTCATTGACGAAAAGGTGTTTGCCGTTGTAGGTTCCGTCGGTGTAGGACGGATGCACGTGATGGGTATCACCCGTGAAGTATTTCAGGCTGCCGTCCGCGTTGGTGCCCATGATCTTCTTCGACTCGTTGGTGATACCCCAGCCGACGAGACAGTCAATGTTGAACACCGGAATGCGCTTGAACAAACGGCCGGAGGGCAGACCATAGATACGAACTTCGCCCGAGTGACCGCCGGAAGAAAACGAGTAATAGGTATCGAGTTGGCCGGGATGCACCTCGTAGGCTGAGTAATCGACCGCACCACTCTTGGCCGGTTCTGGTGTCGCCACAGCGGGACTGCCGGTTGCAGCCGGACCGGCCGTCTTGTTGCAGCCAACCAGGCCGGCCGACAAGCCAGCCCCGGCGAGGCCGGCAATTGCGGTTTTGTTGAGGAAATTGCGACGACCCAGATCCCTGGGGATCGCGATTTTATTATTGGGAGTGTTCATGGAGAATTTTCCTTTCTTGGGTTGTAAGACAGTTCAAATTTTTTGATATGAGTTCATACCAGTAGCAGCCCCACTGCTTTGAGGCCCAGAAACAACGCGGCACCAATGAGCAAGTTTTTGAAGCCCACGTAACTCAGCATGTCCATGACACTGGCATAGCGGTAGTGGCCCTGCCACCAGGGGCCGTCCTTCACATAGCGGCGCCCCGACAGTCGAATCAGAACCTCGTAAACGCTCCAGCCGATCCACCAGCCAATGATGGCGCTGGCCGACAGGCGCCCCGTTGCTGCCAGCACCCAAGCCACGGTGGCGGCCAGTGCCAGCGACAAGCCGGCGATCTGTAGCGCTCGTTGCGACGTCCATCCCTCGGCGCTCCAGGGCCACAGGTGGTCTACCAATTCAAGCCAGAGTGCCCGCCCAAACCGGGCCTGTGTTTTGTGGGGCCGCGGCACCGGGTCGGTCGGCATGCGCGGGTCGGGGCCTTGACTGACCTTGGCATCCATCGGAGTGGCGTGGATCGGAATGAAATAGCCGTCGCGCCCAATGGGCGTGATCTCCAGACCGTCCCGTTCGCGTCGCTTGCGCTCCTTGGCCAGTGGCGGGCAACCTTTCACATCGGTGTACAGGACCAGGCAATCCAGGCAGTGCAGACATTCGCGGTGGTCGATGCGGCCATCGGCGTCGATCGCCAGCGAGCCACAACCGACGGCGCAGGCTTTGCAGCTGTTGCAGTCCTGCTTGCGCGGCAGGCCGAACCAGCGGAAGGTGCTGGGCATGGCCAGTGCGGCGCCGAGTGGGCAGATGTATTTGCAGTAGGGACGCTCGATGAAGATCGACAGGCCCAGAATCGCAGCAACAAACAGGCCATAAGGCCAGGCACGGTTGCTGATGCCCACCAGGAAAGTGGTCTTGAAGGGCTCCACCTCGGACAGCATTTCGGCCAGACCCAAGGAAAACAAAGACACCGTCAGCAGGCCCAAGAACACCGCGTACTTCACCCACTTGAGCCGGTCATGCCAGACGCGTGGTAAATGACCCTGAAAGCGCTTCAAGCCGATCAGGCCGCCGAGCTTGTACAGGGCCTCGGACAGGGAGCCAAACGGACACATCCAGCCGCAGAACAGGCCACGCCCGTACAGAAACACGGTGAGGATGATAAAGATCCAGAACAGGAAAATGAAGGGGTCGGAGAGAAATAGAGACCAGGTCCAATGAAACAGCAGGGTGTGCAGCCAGGTCAGCACCTGGGTGATGGAAGGCTGCGCCATGACACCAAAGCCGACAAAACCGATGCTCAAGGCCCAGGCGCTGTATTTAAAGGCATTCACCGGCCACTTGTTTTTGTGGGTTGAAAGGCGCGTGAGCTTTTCACGAAAGGCATAGACCACGGTGACCATGATCAGCAAGGCGGCGAACAGGGCAATCCCCACGGCGCGCGATTTCCACACCTGCACCCAGGGCGCTGCGGTTTCTTCCATCACCGGTCGGCCGCCTTGCAACAGGTCGGCGGCCAGCCAGTATTTGGCATCGAAGGTAGCAAAGCTGCGCTTGCCGGTGGCGCGGTCCACGCGGTTGCCCATGAATGACAGCTTCCAGGGATAGGCCGCAGAGAAGGTCTTGGAGCGGATGATGAAGATGGCTGATTCAGTAAAGGCCGGTGCCCCGGCTGCGGCAAGGCCATAGAGGTTGAGGTAGTCGGTGTCGCGAAAGGTGAAGGAATCCGCTCCCTGCTTGACTTGTACGCGGTCGTATATGCCACCGCGCACAAAGCCCGAGCCCTTGAATGATTCGGTGCCCGCCGTGCGGATGATGAAGATGGCGTGCTCGCCTTCCTTGAACTGCAAGTGCAGGTTGTTCCAGACGTTCTCCCCAAGCAGGCTGGCGCCGATGTCAGGATGGTTGAGGTCGCCAAACCACAGCTCAATAAAGGGCTCGCTGCCGCGCTCCATGCCCACGTCTTGGGGCAACACCCGCAGACGCTGCACGCTGCCCTGCTTGACCAGTTGCGCCCAACTCAGGTGCTGGCCGCTCGCTACAAAGCGAGCCGGCTCGCGCACCGTCGGCGCGAGGATGCCGACCTGGCGCGCAACCGCCGTGCCCGCCGTCATCATGACCTGGTTTTGCGTGATCACGGTGACGGTGGCGCCCGAGATCGCATCCACCCCCAGCACGCCTTCATCAGGCCGGGACTGGCCGACCTCAATCTTGTCGGCGACCGACTTGCCAACGTATTGCTGGTTGAAGTTCAGCAGCGCCGATTCGGGGATGCCCAGCAGCAGGATGGGCTCGGAATGCTTGAGCACCTTCACGCCCACGAAGCGGCCCTTCAGGTCCATGCCGATCAGCGTGACGACCGGCTTGCCCGAGTAGGCCGGCATGTCGGTGATGTCGGTGGACAGCATCACATAGCCCAGCAGTTCCTTCTTGCCGTTGTTCTGCCCACCTTGGGACTGCGTCTCATCTTTCTTCGTGCTCTTCGTGTCCTTGTTGTCTTCCTTGTGCTCGCCATAGGCCTCGACATATGGCGGCTGGCCCATGCGTTCAGAAAAGCTGCTGGCACCAGGAAACACCTCTGAACAAGGCACGAGGGCGCATAAATTTTTGGCGCTGTTGAGTTCAGGCGGCAGCTCCGCGTTGTAGGAGCCGGTGGCCGCGCGCGCACCGCTTGCGCCCATGGCAAACACCATCAACAACGCGGCCAGGTAGAAATTCACCCTAGCCGCCAGACATTGGCTTTGCGAATACATAACTTAACGTTGTGTGGTGAGCGCTGTCTGTCTGCAATGCCCCATGCAAGCCGGTCTGGGTGGGGATCCAAGGTCGCGTTAGTTGGTTCAATAGGCATCAACATGGTGAGAAAGATTTAATGCATGTATAATACATCTTTAACGTGTGCGGACTTATTTTTGGGCATAAAAAATCCAAACATGCCGTCACAGGTCCACTCAACTGAGTTTCAGGAGATCAACAATGAACAAACCCACACTGCTGCTGGCGACGCTGAGCTTGGCCTTTTTGGCTGCTTGCGGACAAAAAGACGCCCCCACGCCTGCCACCACGCCGGCACCTGTCGCTGCGCCTGCACCCGCTCCGGTGGTAGAGAACACCGTGGGCAAGTCGGTCTTTGGCAGGGTCTGTGCTATGTGCCACGCCGTTGGTGCGGGTGGTGCGCCCAAGCCGGGCGACAAAGCCGACTGGGGTCCGCGTATCGCCCAAGGCAATGACATGCTTTACAAGCACGCGCTCGAGGGATTCACCGGCGCCAAGGGCCAAATGCCCGCGCGCGGTGCCAATGCGACGCTAACCGATGACGAGGTCAAGGCCGCCGTCAATTACATGGCGGATCAGGCGCGCTGACCCGTTTGAAGGAGTGATCATGACTTCTCCTACGTCTGATCGCATTCAACACGGGCGGCGTCGGCTTGCACTGGCCTTGCCACTGTTAGCGTGTGGCCTGGTGGTGCCGCCGGTGCAGGCCAAGGCTGATGTTCATCAGTCCTCGCAAATCCTGATGGGCACGCGGGTCGACCTGACGCTGCAGGGCAATGACAGCGTAGCCCTGGCCGCTGCGGCCGAGACGGCATTCGCCGAGATGACCCGATTGGCCGACATGATGAGCCGCTACCGTGTGACTAGCGCGCTTAGCGCCATCAATCTGATGGCGGGTCTGCAACCGGTGCCAGTACAGCCGGAGTTGCTGCGCGTGCTGTTGATGGCGCGTCAGGCGGGACAGGCCAGTGGCGGGGCTTTTGATGCCACGGTCGGATCTTTGCGGGACTGGGATTTCAGCCACGAGCATCCGTCCATCCCCTCAAAGCAGCAGATCGCTGCGCAATTGCGGCTGGTCGATCAAAAGACAGGCTTGCTAATCAATGAACGTGCGGGCACGGCCTATCTGACACAAAGAGGCATGCAGCTGGATCTGGGCGGCATTGCCAAACTACCCATTCTTCAAGCTGGCCTGCGGCGACTTCAGAGCCATGGTGTGGTCAACGCGATGATCAATGGCGGTGGTGACGTGCTGGTGACGGGCCAGTTGAATGGCCGCCCCTGGCGCGTCGGCTTGCGCGACCCGCGACAACCCAGTCAACTGTTGGGCGCGGTGGCTCTGAGCCAAGGTTTTGTGGCGGCCTCAGGCGATTACGAGCGCTTTTTCATGTACCAAGGGCAGCGCTTTCATCACATCTTGAATCCCAAAACTGGCTACCCAACCCATGGCCCACACGGTGTGACATTAATCAGTGAGCAATTGGAGCTCATCAACGGCGTCGGCGCAGCCCTGATGGTGGCGGGGGCCGAGGCTGGGCGGACCCGGATTGCCCGCACTCCTGGACTGGATGCATTGATCGTCGATGCCGACAGCAGCCTCTGGCTGTCGCCTGGCATGGCGCAACGCTTGAGACGCGGTTGAGGCCAAGTAGCCCGCTCAATACTGGTTGCGTGAGGGCGTTGCTGCATAAGTCGAAATTTGACTAGTATTCCGTTCCATCAATTAAATTACGAATTGAGTGATAATTGCCATACTTCTTCTTCACCTCTTGAAGGCGGTGATCATGGCAAGAAAATCCAAACGTGCGGCGCTGGTGCTGTCAGCCGAGCAGCGGACTGCACTCAAGGACTTGTCGGCTTCGCGCACGGCACCCACACGGAAGTCGAGCGAGCCAAGGTGTTGCTGGGCTACGCTGACGGCATTTCGATCACCGAGCTCCAACGACAGCTTGGATTCAGCCGACCGATGATCTATCGCTGCGTGGACAAGGCCTTGGCGGCAGGTGCGCAGATGGGGCTCAAGGACAAGTACCACCGGCCGCATGAGCCTGAAATCAGCGATGAGGCCAAGGCCTGGGTGGTCAGCATTGCCTGCACCCAACCCAAGAACCATGGGCTGGCGGCCGAACTGTTGTCGATCTCGGGACTGGCAAGGTTTGTCAGCGAACACGCCGGTGCAGCAGGCTTCATCCGTCTGGCCAATGCTGGCAAGAGCACGGTCTGGCGCATCCTCGACGACAACGACATCAATCCGCACAAGATCCGCTACTACCTCGAAAAGCGCGACCCGGACTTCGACCGCAAGATGCAGGAGGTGCTGATGGTCTATCGGGACGTGTCGATCTACGCGCAGGGCGCCGTTCATGACGCGCGGCCCAATCCCATCTACACCGTCAGCGTCGATGAGAAGCCTGGCGTGCAGGCCATCGGTCTGACTGCGCCCGATCTGCCGCCGGTGCCGGGCAAGGCGCCAGCCGTCGGGCGCGACTACGAATACGTTCGTCACGGCACGGTGTCGATCCTGGCCGGCATCGATCTGCACTCGGGGCACATCTTCGCCAACGTGGAGGACCGCCACCGCAGCGTCGAGTTCATCGGACTGCTCAAGCAGATTGACGCGCACTACCCCGAGGAGGCCATCATCCGCGTGGTGTTGGACAACCACTCGGCCCACATCTCCAAGGAGACCATGGCCTATCTAAGCGAGCGCCCCGGGCGCTTCGAGTATGTTCATACGCCCAAGCATGGCTCCTGGCTCAACTTAATCGAGTGTGCTTTCTCGAAGATGGCGCGCACCTTCCTGCGACACATCCGAGTCACATCGAAAGAGGACCTGAAGCAGCGCATTCTCAAAGGCATTGCAGAGATCAATGCCGCACCTGTGGTATTTCGTTGGAACAAGTTCGACCTTGGCGTCGCTTGATACGTATCTATTTTAGTGAAACGAACCATGCTTATCCGGTTAGTTCCCAACGACTTTTCTGCCCGACGGTTTTGGTCGGTGCCCAACGTTGTAGAGCTCGGCGTAAGTCATCGCAGGCGCAGCTGCTCCGATGCCCAGCAGGCTCTGGAATGCGTTGAATGGGAAGAACCGCCGGTTGAAGCGAAACGTGAACTCGTTGAGGTACGCCTGGAGATGCTGCGGCGAGACGCCATGGTGAACGCCATTGAGCCAAGTCTTCAGGTTGCCGAATACAAGGTGGACGAGCGGCAAGTGCTGCTCGGCAATGTCAGGATCGCCGCGTTGTGCGACCTGTGTGAGCCGATAGCCCTTTTGCGCGAGCCCGATGTAACCCGACCAGTCGTCGGTCGTGATGTGGGTGGCTGGCTGCACCGAGTCAATCACGAAGCTCTCAAGCGACTTCGCCGAACGATCAGCCGCGACGTGCAGGCGCAGACGCCCCGCGTAGAGGCCACCGCGACGCGGGACTGCCTTGCGCGAATCCCGTGCCCCCTCGTTCTCTTTGCGCTTGCGTTGCTCGACCGCAGCCACAACCAGTGTCTTGTGGTGCTGTCCACGCCCCTCGCCGCGCGTGCGGCCCCCAACCCACGTCTCATCGACTTCAACCGGGAAATCTCCGCCAATGCGGTCGCGATTAGGGCGCACCATCGCCGCACGCAGCTTGTGCAGGATCTGGAAGGCCGTTTCGTAGCGCTTCAGGCCGAGTTGGCGCTGAAACTGCACCGCGCTCATGCCAGGCGTCTGGCTCGACACGAGGTATGCGGCCCAAAACCAAATCGAGATCGGCGTATGGGTGCGCTGCATGACCGTGCCAGCCGTGAGCGATGTGTCTCGCTTGCAGTGGCGGCATCGAAGCACCACCGAGGACCGGTTCGCGAAACGCGACGGTTCACCAAGCCCTGCGCAGTATTGGCAGACAAAACCCTCGGGCCAACGGATCAACTCCAAGTGCGCTGCGCAGGCGCCATCATCCGGAAACAGCCTCATGAAGTCAGGCAGGGATGTTGGGAATTCAAGCTTGACTACCACAGTGCCTGAATGATCGCCGATTCAGGCTTGGGAAGCAACCGGATAAGCATGAAACGAACTACTAGATGCCCCGATTTTTACGGATATTCAGATTTTTACCGACGCTGGCATAACAAGATTTGTCATGGTGTTAAGTGCAGACGCACTGATCCATGCATCGCTTTTTTGCGGCGGCAAAGCGCGTGCTTTCATGCAGTTGCCGATGATGGTGTATGGACCTGCAGTCATTTGAAATAATTTACCCTAACCGGGTCGACCGTCCAGGCGGGGGCGACCAAACCAGCGACCATACCGGATCGCCCAACCCAGCGTGGCCGCTGTCCACGCAGCAATCGCCAGCAGCGTAAACGGTGTGCTAGCTGCGGGCCATATTGCCGCGATGACGCGCAACAGAACGGCGGCCTGCAGTATCCAGTACAAGGTCCAGGCAGTGTTGTCTGCGGCGACAGGTCGGCCACCGTGCCCACTGCTCACCCGCGTGGTCATCGCGAACATGGTGGCGCCTAGATAACCCATGGTCATGGCATGCAGCGGTGCAAGTCCCAGAGAGTGTGCTCCATCTGTCAGCGCCATCAGTGTGTGGGACAGGGCACTCAGCGCGAAGGAAATCCCCAACCACGTGAAGCCGCCGTGAAGCATGGCGATAAGCCGGATTTTCAGGCTCTGCACCAGACCCCAGCGTATCGCTAACCAGAGCAATAGAAGGGAGGCTGGCAATTCGACAGCGACCTGACCCCATCGCATTGCGGCGGAAAAAGGCCGGTACCACAACTCCGCTGCACTAAACACGGCCTCCAGCCACAGCACAGTGATCATTACCCACAGCAACCACATCGGCCGCCATACATCGAGAAACGGAACTGCGCTGGCACCGAAGAATGGAATCATGCGGTGAGACACCACTGCGAATATGGTCGCAATGAATCCCCATAACCCCATCTGCGTGGCGGTTCGCAGCATCAACTCCGAACTGATGGCCAGCGACACCGCCGCCGTCCACAACGCGATGGCGCCAACGCCACATGCGAGTGCCACCAGGCGAGCGTGGATACGGTCGGGCACATCGCTTCGTCGCACCATCATGGAGAATTTCACGCTCAGAACTGTCCAGCCGGCAGCGACCAATATCACGCCTGCGCAGGACACCAGGGCGTAGGTATGAAAGCCGATCAGGACGATGACCCAGCCAGCCAGCATGAACATCAAGCCCGGCAACAAACTGCGCGCCGTGACCTCCCGCAGACGCAACCACTTGGGTCCGGCTGTGAAAAGAAACCCAGCAAAAAACAGTGGCATGAACCCCATGGTCATCAGCAGCCCATGAGCCGCCGAAACCGGCACGGCCCAGTACAGAGCTAAGCTGAGAGCCCGCGTCACCAATAAGATTCCCCACCAGATCGAACTCATTACCAGCATGAGCGCAGCCATGAAAAAAGCCAGGCGGTGGGGTGCAGCCAGTAGCCAGATCGGCCTCCAGGGTGGCGTCACGAGGTTGCCCCTCACTGCACGTGAAGCGTTGTTTACGGCAGCTGGCTTGATGGGGATCCGTTTCAATGTCTTTCCTTTCCCATCGATGCGGAGCCATTCATCAAAATGCTTGCGTCGATCGTCATATGGACCTCACATTTCCTGCTTCATTTTGAAGTCGGCTGAAATTAGACACGTTCAAGCTGCCGGCCGCGGCGGCAGTCACGTGTCGCCTTCACTCGCCTGCGCTTGCAGCGACCGGCGGCGGATGTGATGAATCTGGTCGAAATCATGACGTAACACCGCCACCACATCGCCGTCGATGGCGCCCTCAGCGACGAGCTTGTCGAGCACTGCCAGACACTGCGTCCGGTCCATGCCACGGCGATAAGGGCGGTTTTCGGTGATCGCAGTGAAGATATCCGCCACCGCGATGATGCGCGAGCCGAGAGGCAGTTCGCGTGGTCGAAACGGGTAGCCCCTGCCATCAAGACGT
>JALNWC010000002.1 GCA_023231075.1 Rhodoferax sp. | reverse complement strand
TTACGTTGCGCTTCAATCGACGCTCGTCGCGATCGCGAGGAATGCTGTTCTACCGGCTGTTGCAGCAATCGGTGGCAACAACGCCGGCGACCTACGCCAACATACGGGACAACGAACACCAGGCGCCGCCCGCCCTCTTGGCTACCGAGACTGTGGAGCTAAATGGATAGCCCGTAGTTTTGTACAGCTCTGCAGGCTTACGTGATAAGCCTTGCGCGGCGCAAACTCATGGCTTCTAGATGATTTATTGCAAAGGAAAAGCCATGACACAACCCACGCTCCTGTTGTCCCCTGTCAAGTCCGCCATCTCAGCTCAAGGTGGCACGCTCGAAGTGATGCTGCGGGTGCAAGCACCTGATCAGCCCGTAGAGGGCAAAACCAAAACGATCCATAAGCGTCTGGCGCTGGTGGTTGATCGGTCGGGCAGTATGGATGGCCAACCGTTGACCGAAGCGCTGCGCTGCGTTGCCCACATTGCCAGTTGCATGACCCCACAGGATCAAATGTCTGTGGTGGTGTACGACGACGATGTCAATGTCCTGGTGCCGATGGCGCCAGTGAAATCGGCAGACGCCATCCGCCACGCCCTTGCCGGTGTTGAGAGCGGCGGCAGCACCGATCTCTTTGGGGGGTGGGAAGCAGGTGCCAGGCAACTGGAGGGTGGCGTTGACACCAGCATTTCGCGTGTGATTCTTCTCTCTGATGGGCAGGCCAATCATGGCTTGTGCGACCAGGCGGAAATTGAGAAGCATTGCCGTTCATGGTTGGCCAAGGGGGTCAGCACCACCACGGTCGGACTCGGGCATGGATTCAACGAGGACCTGATGATTGCCATGGCCCGTGCCGGTGGCGGCCAGCAGTATTACGGTCAGAAGGCTGAAGACCTTTATGACAGTTTCGATGAGGAGTTTTCTCTGCTGAAGGCACTGTGCCTGCGGCAACTCGACATCAAACTGATTGCAGCGCCAGGGGTCATCATTGAAACCGTGGGCCTGGTACAGCAAAACCCGGATGGCAGCTACCGGCTGAGCGACCTGGCCTGGGGGGCCGAAGCCTGGCTGATGTTGCGTTTGCACATCAGCCCCAGCGCAGCAGGCGACAACCGTGACCTGTTGGCCGCTTCCTTGCAGGCGCAAACCCTTGATGGGCAGACCGTCAAGGCACATGCTGCCATGCTCTGCCTGCCAGCAGTCGAGTTGTCTGCCTTTGCGGCTTTGCCGATGGATGAAGCCGTTGAACGCCGTCTGCAAGAGCTGGAGTTTGCCCAAGCCAGCGAGACCTTGCGGCAATTGGTGCAACGTGGCGATACCCGCGCTGCGCACGCCATGATGGCCGCGCTGGACAAGCGCTTTGCGCAAAATCCGTGGTTGCGCGACAAGCTGGTTCGTCTGCGCACACTGGCCAATGAAGACACCCAGATGATGTCCAAGGAAATCAGGTTTTCTGCCATGCGCATGTCCAACCGCTTGACACAAAAATCCGAAGTGGCTTACGCCTGCGATGAAACCAATTTGTCGATTCCGGCCTTCCTGCGAAAGAAGGTGGAGGAGGGCAAAGGGCGCAGGCAAAAGTAGGACACTCAGGTGGTTGAAGCTGCCAGCTTGCGATAGAACCTTCCAGGGAAAAGAATGAAATTCATCCACACCGCCGACATCCACTTGGACAGCCCTTTGGTGGGCTTGGCCGCCTATAAAGATGCGCCTGTCAGCCTGCTGCGCACTGTCACCCGCGATGCCTTCACCCGCCTGGTCGATGTGGCCATCGAGGAGGCGATTGACTTCATGGTGATTGCGGGTGACCTGTATGACGGCACCTGGAAAGACTACAACACCGGCCACTTCTTCTGCCGTGAAATGGGGCGCCTGAACAAGGTGGGCATTCCGGTCTATTTGCTGTTTGGCAACCATGACGCTGAGAGCGAGATGACCAAGAAACTCACCTTGCCGACCAATGTTCATACTTTTGAGGCCCGCAAGGCAAATACCTTCACCATTGACGCGTTAAAGGTCGCCTTGCATGGCCGCAGTTACAAGGAAGCCGCCACCTTTGAAAACCTGGTTTCCGGCTACCCGGCACCCTTGGCGGGTTGGCTCAACATTGGTGTGCTGCATACCGCACTGGGTGGCTATACGGAACATGTGAACTATGCCCCCTGTTCGGTGGCAGAACTCACAGCCAAGGGCTATGACTATTGGGCGCTGGGGCATGTGCATGAACACGCCATCCTGCAAAAGTCGCCATGGGTGGTGTTTCCCGGCAACTTGCAGGGTCGCCATATCCGGGAAATCGGTGCGCGGGGCGCCGTTCTGGTCACGGCGGACGAGGCGGGTATTCAATCGGTAGAGCGTGTGCTGGTGGATGCCCTGCGCTGGCATGTGGTGGACGTGGATGCCAGTCAGGCAAGCACCCTGCAAGATGTGGTCAGGTTGGCCGGTCAGGCGTTTGAGCGTTTGCTCACTGAGACACCTGAGTCCATCTATCTGTCAGTTAGGGTCTGCATCAAGGGCAAGTCGGCGGTGCACGGTGAGCTGTTTGGGCTGGAGTCGCAACTGCGTGAAGACATTTTGGGACAGGCTGCGGGGCAGGGCACCGACCGCCTTTGGGTTGAAAAAGTACGCCTTGAAACTGAACCGGCCGTGGATGCTGCCCAACTGGCCACCCGTTCGGATGCCATCGCAGACCTGCAGAAATTCTTGGATCAGGCGCCAGAAGATGCCGCGCTGCTTGATGCGCTGCTGCAGGACCTGCGCCCTTTACTGGACCGCATGCCCCTTGACGTGGTGCGTGCAGTCCCCGAGCTTGATGCCATTCGCACGGGTGACATGGCAGGTATCGTGAAATCGGTCACACCGGGTTTGCTGGCGTATCTGGCCACATCGAATTAAGGACTCACCATGCGCTTGACCCGACTTGACCTGCTGCGGTATGGCAAATTCACCGATAAATCCATGTCGCTGCCCAAAGCAGCGCAAGACTTCCATTTGATTGTGGGTCCCAATGAGGCGGGCAAGTCAACCTTGCGTAGCGCCATTCTGGATTTGCTATTTGGCATTGAAAACCGTTCGCGCTACAACTTTTTGCATGCTCATAGTGAGATGCGTCTGGGTGCAGCGATAGAGGAGGGTGACGCTGCACTTGACTTCATCCGCACCAAGGCCCGCGCCAAGACCCTGCAAAGTGCGGCTGGCAGCCCCTTGGCCGACAACGCATTGACACCTTACCTGGGCCAAGTTGACCGTGTCTTCTTCGACCAGATGTTTGGCTTGAACCATGAGCGTCTGGTGCAGGGCGGCCAGGACATCCTGAGTGCTTCCAACGACATTGGCCAGATTCTGTTTCAGGCGGCCGCTGGCGTGGGCAGTCTGGGGCATATTCGCGATCAATTGGAAGTCGAAGCCAATTCGCTGTGGGCCAAACGCAAATCGGGCGACCGAGAGTATTACTTGGCTGCGGCCGAGCTGGAGCTGGCTGATGCGGCGCTGAAAACGGCAACCGTGCGCACCAAAGACTGGCAGGAAGCCAGCGCCCGTGTGAACCAGATTGCCGATGAGCTGGCGCTGGCCAGGGCGCGCTATGCCACGCTGGAGCAACAACGCATTGGCTTGGAGCGGGTACGACGCACGGCACCCCTGCTGACTTCGCTCAAAGCCTCGGAGGATCAATTGGCCGAGCTGGGTGAAGTGGTCGCATTGCCTGAGAACGCGGCTGAACTGCTGGCCCGTGCCGAGCAGGACACCGCCGTTGCGACCCAGTCTGTGCAATTGTTTGAAACCCAACGCACCGATTTGGCTGGCAAGATCAACACGCTGGACCCCAATGAATCCGTTCTGGCGCGCAGTGCTGACATTGAAGCGCTTGATGCCTTGCGGCAGGAACTGCGCTCGCTGGACAATGACATTGCCAAACGAGAGGGTGAGATACTGGTGCTTTGGCAAGAGCTGCAGGAATCGGCGGGCCAATTGGGCTGGCCCGTCGAGGATGAAGAGGCACTGGCCAAGCGCCTTCCCGGCTCCCTGGTGAAGTCGACCCTGGGCGGTTTGATTCGTCGCCATGACATGCTGCTGCAAACCTTGACCAATGCGGATGAAGCTTTGAGCCAACGCAACGCAGAAATCAAGGACATTGGCCTGCAAATGACGGGCTTGCCTGACTCTGAATTGCCCGTTGCCTTGATGGATGCCTTGGCAAACGCCCGTGCGCTGGGCGATGTGGCGTCGCAAGAAAAGCATTCTGAAACCCAAATCCGGCGCCTCACCCGTGACCTGGAGGCGGCCACTTCCGATCTGAGTGCCTGGACGCATGATGCTGACACCTTGCGCCGGTTGCAATTGCCCACACAGGATGAGATCAACACGCTGGTCAAGCGCCGAAGTGATCTGGAGGCCAAAGGAGCCGCAGACCAGCAGCGTGTTGTTGAGCTCACCTCTGAGGCTGAAGCCCTGCAACTCGATATTTCGCAGTTCAAGGCTGCCCACCAACCGGTCACGCTGGCGGATGTCAAACAGGTTCGCTCCGACCGTGATACCACCTGGCAGGCCATCAAGCTGGGGCAGATGGCCTTGATAGAAGCAGCGCCCGGTTTTGAGCAGCAGGTGGCGCAGTCCGACCTGATGTCAGACCAGCGCCATGACAGGGCGCAGCAGGAATCAGAGTTTCAGGTCAAACTGGACCAACTAACCCGCCTGCAGCAGCAAGTGAAGGATTTCACGGCTCGGGAGCAGAAAAACGCAGCAGCCCTGGCCCGGTTTGACCAGGATTGGGAGGCGCAGATCAAGGCCGTCGGGCTGCCTGGCATGCCACTGCTCAAGCTCAACCATTGGCGCTTGGTGCGTGACAAAGTGCTCATCGCGCAAGCGACATTGAATGAGGCCCAGTCAACACAATCTGCCTTTGAGAAGACCATTGCGCAGGCCAGTGAAGCCTTGGCGCAAGTGGTTCAGGCAAGGCAGCCACAGCACGGACCCATGCGCTTGTCGGCCCTGGTCTTGTTGGCTGACGAATGGGTCAAGAATGCAACCCGGTCGCAAGAGCGCCGCGAGACACTGGCTGCCCAGAAGATTCGGGCCGAGGGTGCTTTGCCTGAATTGAACCATCGGCAGACCGTGGCGCAGGCAGCCGTGACCGCCTGGCAGCTTGACTTCAAAAACAACCTGACGCTGGCCAACCTGCCTGAAGGCACCCCGCTTGAAGCGGCGCAGGATGCACTGGCCTTGTTTGACCGCATGCATGTGCAGTTGCAAAAGATCAGGGATATTCGCGTCAACCGCATTGGTGCGATGCGACTGGCCCAAAAGGACTTTGATGCCCAGGCCAAAGCCCTGGCGCTTGAGCTTGTGCCTGACCTGGAGCAGATGACGGCTGCCCAGATCGCCCTGGATTTAAGCCAGCGTCTTAAAAGTGAGTTGACTGTGGCCGACGAACTGCAGCGCCTGCGCCTGGCACTTGAACAAACCCAGACGCAACTCGATGCTGCACAGCAGCGACTCCGTGAGGCCAACGCCACCCTGGCGCCCCTGCTGAATCAGTGCGGTACACAAGACAAGGACAGTCTGCGCGTGGCCATTGCCAATTCGGACCGCTGGCGCGTGTTGAACCTGCAGCTCACAGATGCGCTCAGGCAGGTGCTGGCTCTGGGTGATGGGCTGGGACGCAATGCACTGGCAGCTGAATTTGCGGCCACGGATGTCACCACCTTGGGCCAGCGGTTGGCGGAGTTCAAACTGGAGATGGATGACAGCGTAGCGCAACAAAACCGCTTGTCGGCTGAACTCAATGCGGGGCAAACCACGCTGGAAAAAATTGCCGGACAGGCCGATGCAGCCAGGGCTGAAGCCCAAAGACAAGAGGCACTGGCGCGCATGAGCAACGCGGTGGAGCGCTTCATCAAGGTCTCTACCTCAGCCAAATTGCTGCGCTGGTCGATCGAACGCTTTCGTGAAAGTAAACAGGGACCGATGTTGACGCGCGCGAGCGAAGTTTTTGCCGAACTCACGCAAGGGGGTTTTTGCAAACTTGCGGTGGATTATGAAAGTGAGCCCTTGAAGCTGTCGGGCTTGCGCACCATGGGCGAACGGGTCGAGATCGAAGGCATGAGCGAGGGCACCCGTGACCAGCTTTATCTGGCACTGCGCCTGGCGGCGTTAGAGCTGCATCTGCAGCAAACCGTGGCGCTGCCGTTCATTGCCGACGACTTGTTCATCAACTACGACGATGGACGGGCCAGGGCCGGGCTACAAGCGCTGGCGCATTTGTCGGAATCAACCCAGGTGATTTTTTTGACCCACCATGAGCATTTGGTGCCAGTGGCGCAGACAGTGTTTGGTGAGCGGCTCAATGTGGTGAGGCTGAGTTGATCAGCTCGGCTTTGGCTCAAATGTGTCGTGCAAGAGGCGCTTCCTGCCATTTCTTGCCCCTATATTGGCACCTGCGGGTGGGGCAGTTTGGTTCCCGGACGCCGTGGCTGGCATCTGCAACAACTCGGCTTGATGGACCTGGAAAGCAGAGCGCAGCATGACCATCGTTCGTGGTGTTCGAATACTCACATCTCCGTGCTGTCGCGTGCAATTTGCGTTTCCGCGATATGTCTTGATGAATTTTTCGGCATTTGAATACTGGACGGATGGTTGGCGCGAGCACTCGCTTGTGCCCAACGATGAGGGTCTTCGCCTTTGCACTTGTGGCCAGCTTCATCATGTTGAAAGACATGGTCGAAGTCGATACCGCCGAGTCCTCTGAACTGCCGTACATGGATCGAATACCAAATGATCTCCTACCAGTTTGCATTGAAAAGGCCTCCAGCGAGGAAATGGAGGTTGCGGCAAGGCTGAGTTATTGGCGACATCTCAATCACGAGTACCGGGATAGATACCGTCAGCACAGGGATGCAGAAGAAGCCGCTACCAAAACAGCATGGATAGCAGCCAATCCAGATCGAAGGACCAAGTGGGACAAACTTCTGCGTCGAAAGCCACCCGGATACACCAGGTCGACGAACAGCCCATTCACATATCCAGCTTTTGAACCCACAGACGATCAACTTCGAAACATGAAGCGTTTGAGCGAAATTCTTCTCGAATATGACGAGGCATCACGGAGAGGATACGTCATGGAACTGGCCGAGCTTTATCGGGAGTTGGGGCTCTTCGAAAAAGCTGAGTTAATGATTCTGACCGTAGACGACGATCAGGTTGGTGTAACCAGTCGGCTGATTACAAGAATGATCATGGAAAAACAGTCGGCACCTATGCGTTACCGGATGTGAACCGCGCATCAGAAGCGCTCCAAAAAGAAAAAAACCCGGCACTGAGACCGGGTTGTAACCCTTGCGGGCCTCGTCCAGGGAGGTGAGACGAGGGGGGGTTTAAAGCCCAAGGGGAATGTAGCGCTTTTTCCTATTCCGCAAAACGTAAATTTATTTCGCTAGCCTACCAATCACATCCAACGGGCTGACCGTGCCACCTGCCGCCACTTTTAGGGCGACTTGGGGCGGCATCGCGCTAAGATTTATCTGAAGCCAAAAAAGGTGAATGCTTGCAATCCCCTATCGCCAACATCTGTTGAGGCGGTTCGGTCAACATGGTTTACCGGTCGCGGGAGGTTTTTATGGTTACTACAAGGATTGCAACGCGGCGGATAAACGCAAAATATGGAAAGCAAGAAAATGGCGAAACCCATAACCGAGCTGAATTTCCGGGGATGTCAAAGGGTGTGAGGGCGAACTCAGTGCGTTATGGACGGACTGCTTCACGTTAAACATAAACGTCTGGCGGAAGATCGGGATGAATCGGCGCGAGATACTGATCGGTTTTACGACAACATTTGTACCGCAACGCAAACCACCCAAAGAATTGCCTTTTTTGCTTGGCGTAGGGTTTAGCGTAGGTTTTTGGTCTACCAGGTATGTTTTCATTGGTAGATTGATTTCTACCATTGACTAACACCAGCCTGCAGCGGGTGATCGAGGCGGTGTTGCCCTTGCTGGCTGCACACCCTGACCATGAAGAGACGACGCGTGCGATTGCGCACGCTTGTCGTCTGGCAAAGGAGAGGCCTAACGATACTGGTGCACTTGGGAAATTGGGGGTAGGCTGGATTGCTGAGGAAGCACTGGCGATTGCCTTGTATTGCGCCTTGTCAGCGACAGACTTTAGAGCTGGCGTGATCCTGGCAGTGAACCACAGCGGCGACAGTGATTCGACAGGATCGATGGCAGGTCAATTGTTAGGCGCGATGTATGGTGCCAGTGCCATGCCAACGTCCTAGCGCACTCCAAGTAGCTGGCGTCAAGGAAAGATCATGGCTTTATCTGTCAGATTCACAGGCCTCAACAAACAGGATGGGTCTGAGCTATTCGATATCGAACCAATCTGATAGCCGTTCACAAGTGTCCAATGACACCGGAACCCTTTCGATTTTGTAGTCGTCTCTGTCCATTTTTAGGCAGCCCATTATGTGTCATGAGCTGGTGGACATTTTTTCGATTGTGGCCACAGGTTCCGACAGACTCTCTGCCATGATCAACTGGCCTTTGCGGTCTATACGCAACATGCGTGCTGTGCCGCCTTTCGCCATCAGCATCATGTCCATCTGGCCTTTGTGTTCGGTAGGTGTCGGTCGCACGCCTCGGTGGTAGATCACGATGCGCTCGAAGGTGTCGGCCACCAGCTGGCGGGTTTGTAGGCGTGCGTCGTATTCCTGAGCCTCCACACCGGCCGCCAGGCGCTTCCATGCTTCGTCAGTACCCTGAATGTCGGTTCGAGCCGTCGCAGCCAGGTCGCGCTCAGCATCCTGGATAGTGGCCTCCAGCCGCTGTTGCTTGGCCTCCAGCTCACGGGCCCGCTTGGCAAAGGTCAGCGGCACGCCATCCTCTGCGCTGGCCAGCATGGCATCGGTGAGCCTTTCCAGGTTGTTGACCACATCTACCATGTCCTGCTGCGCTTTGGTTAGCTTGGCAAGAGGGCCTGCCGACCGATCTGCACCATATAGCGCCTGCAGGTTGACGATGTCCGAGCAGTAATCCATCAGCGCCCGCTCGAATGGGTAGACAGACACAGACCCGCCGACCGAGCAGCCGCCGTGAGAATAGCTGGTGCAGTGCAGGCGTCTGTGGCCGGGCTGGATGCGTCCAAGTTCGTCCCGGTTGCGGGTGCCAATGTTCTGCCCGACCAGCGCGCGGCCGCAATAGCCGCACACAGTGATTCCTATGCCAGTGAGTATGTGAGGCACTGGACCCTTGGCCTTGCGCCTGCCACGCCCGCTGGTGGCCAGCTGCAGGCCGTCCCATTCGGCCTTGGTAAGCAGGCTTGGGTAGTAGCCGGGTATCCGGTAGGTATCAGTGCCTAGGGTAATTTCCTTTTCGCCGATCAATGCCCGTTGTTTCACCAGTCGGTAGATTTGCAGCGATTGGGGGCCACGTCCTGTCAGGGATAGCCCCTGCTCGGTCAGCCGCTCGATGATCTTGGTGGCTCCATACCCAATCAGGTACAACCGCAGGCCTTCGCGTACGGCCGCCACACGTTCTGGGATTTCCTGCCACTGGCCGTCCACAGGCCGCAGCCAGACCGGGTCTTTTCCATTTCGAATCAACGCGCGGTTTGCGCCTGCGATCCAGCCCTCACACTGTTTTCTGATGCTGGCCAGCACCCGTTTACTTTTAGTGTCGCTTTCTTCATGAGCGCGAATCATGACCAGGAGCGAATACACCAGGTCCATCGGGTTAGCCTTGAGGTGCTCGCGGCTGTACTTCTTTCCGTCGCTGGCCGTCACCACAGTGATGCCCGCATTTACAATCTGGGCAAGTTGGGCCTGGGCCTGGATCGGCTCTGCCCTCGAAAGCCGGTCGAGGCCTTCCACCACCAGCACGGACCCCGTTGGTATCCGGCCCTGTTCAACAGCGACCAGAAAGACGCCGAGTGCACCGTACTTGATGTGCCGCTGGTGGTAGGCCGATAGACCCTCATCTCGCAGAGAGAGCGTTTCGTCCAAGAGGAGACCGTGTTCAGAGGCCCACTTGGCGGCGTAAGCCATCTGACGCTCGCTGCTGTGGCCCGAAGCCTGGCGCGGATCGCTGAACCGCATATAGCTATATACAAGACCTGTCAAACTACACCCCCATGAACGAAATACAAGAAAAAATCCCGCGTATAGGTATGGTATCGCTAGGATGCCCCAAGGCACTGACCGACTCCGAACTGATCCTGACGCAGCTCAGCGCCGAAGGCTATCAAACCTCCAAAACATTCGAGGGGGCCGATCTGGTGATCGTGAATACCTGCGGCTTCATTGACGACGCAGTCCGGGAAAGCCTGGACACCATCGGCGAGGCCCTGGCCGAAAACGGCAAGGTCATCGTCACCGGCTGCCTGGGCGCCAAGGCCGGCGAGGGCGGCGGCAACCTGGTGCGCCAAATGCACCCGAGTGTGCTGGCGGTGACCGGCCCGCACGCCACCCGGGAGGTGATGGACGCGGTGCACGCCAACCTGCCCAAGCCGCATGATCCGTTTGTTGATCTGGTGCCCAACGCCTTCGGTGTGGCCGGGATCAAGCTCACGCCGCGGCATTACGCCTACCTCAAGATCAGTGAAGGCTGCAACCACCGTTGCACTTTTTGCATCATTCCGTCGATGCGTGGCGACCTGGTGTCGCGCCCGATTGGCGACGTGCTCAAGGAAGCGCAGGCGCTGTTTGAAGGCGGCGTCAAGGAATTGCTGGTGATCAGTCAGGATACCTCGGCTTACGGCGTGGACGTCAAATACCGCACCGGTTTCTGGAATGGCAAGCCCGTCAAGACGCGCCTGTTTGAATTGGCGCAGGCCCTGGGCGAGATGGCGCAAGCGCATGGCGCCTGGGTTCGGCTGCACTATGTCTACCCCTATCCCAGCGTGGACGACATCCTGCCGCTGATGGCGTCCGGACTCATCCTGCCGTATCTGGACGTGCCGTTTCAGCACAGCCACCCGGACGTTCTCAAGCGCATGAAACGCCCTGCCAGTGGCGAGAAAAACATGGAAAGACTGTTGCGCTGGCGCGCGGCTTGCCCGGACATCGTGGTGCGCAGCACCTTCATTGCCGGTTTTCCGGGTGAAACCGAAGCCGAGTTCGAACACCTGCTGGACTTTGTGCGCGAGGCGCAAATTGATCGAGCCGGCTGTTTTGCCTACAGTCCGGTGGACGGCGCTGCCGCCAATGAATTGGGTGGCATGTTGCCGGCGGACGTGCGTGAAGCGCGCCGTTCCCGTTTCATGGCCGTGGCCGAAAAGGTCTCGACTGCCAAGCTGCAAAAGCGTGTCGGTGCCACCATGCAGATTCTCGTGGACTCCGCGCCCGGCATGGGGAAAAAAGGCGGTGTGGGTCGCTCATACGCCGATGCCCCGGAGATTGATGGTGTGGTGACATTATTGCCGCCCGAGAAAATCAGCAAGACGCTGCGGGTGGGGGAATTTACCAAGGCGCGCATCGTCGCGGCGCAAGGGCATGATCTGGTCGCACAACCATTTTGACCATTCGGCTCGAAATGGTTTCAGCCAACAAAAAAGCCGTTGCAAAGTTCAAGACTTTTGCAGCGGCTCTTTATTCAAAAACATCCGGTTTCTTTCATGAAAATGAACCGGAATTCATTTATATTGGTGCCCAGGAAGGGACTCGAACCCCCACGAAGTTACTCGCTAGTACCTGAAACTAGTGCGTCTACCAATTCCGCCACCTGGGCATTTCAGGAAAGAAAGGCATTGTATCAAAAATATTAAGCAAACCAGCGCATTGTTGGAAGAAGTTGAAGGAATTGTTCAAGGACACCGTGATGGACACGGCTTTGTGATCCGGGATGACGGCGAGTCTGATATTTACCTCCCGCCCAATGAAATGCGCGCTGTCTTGCACAAGGACCGTGTCAAGGTGCGCATTGTGCGCAGCGACCGCAAGGGCCGACCCGAAGGTCGGGTGGTCGAGATCATGGAGCGCAGCACCCAGGTCATCATTGGCCGCTTGTTGTGCGAGAGCGGCATCTGGATCGTGGCGCCCGAAGACAAGCGTTATGGCCAGGATGTGATGATTCCGAAAGCCGCCACCGGTCTGGCCAAAGTGGGCCAGGTGGTGGTGGTCGAGTTGACCGAGCCGCCGGCCTTGTTTGGTCAGCCCGTCGGGCGCATCAAGGAAGTGCTGGGAGAAATGGACGACCCCGGCATGGAAATCGAAATTGCGGTGCGCAAGTACGATGTGCCGCATGAGTTCTCGGACGCCTGTATTGCCCAGGCGCGGGCGCTGCCGGATGCCGTGCGCCCCCAGGACAAGCACCATCGCGTGGACCTGACCGACGTGCCCCTGGTCACCATTGATGGTGAAGATGCGCGCGACTTTGATGATGCGGTTTATTGCGAGCCCGTCAAGATCGGCCGGGGCAAGGCCGCGGTGTCAGGCTGGCGTTTGCTGGTGGCCATTGCCGATGTCAGCCACTACGTGGAAAACGGCTCGGCCATTGACATTGATGCCTACGACCGCGCCACCAGCGTTTATTTCCCGCGCCGCGTCATTCCGATGCTGCCTGAAAAATTGTCCAACGGCCTGTGTTCCTTGAACCCCGAGGTCGAGCGCCTGTGCATGGTCTGCGACATGATGGTGAGCCCCGACGGCGAGGTGACGGCCTACCAGTTTTATCCGGCGGTGATGTGGAGTCATGCGCGTTTTACGTACACCGAGGTGGCGGCCATTCTGGCCAACACGCGCGGCCCCGAGGCATCCAGGCGCAAGGAGCGCATCACCGACTTGATGAACCTGCACGATGTGTACCGTGCGTTGCTCAAGTCGCGCGCGCGCCGTGGCGCCGTCGATTTCGAGACCGTGGAAACCCAGATCGTCTGCGACGAAGCGGGCCATATTGAAAAAATTGTGCCGCGTACCCGCAACGACGCCCACAAACTCATCGAAGAAGCCATGCTGGCGGCGAACGTCTGCAGTGCCGATTTCATCGCGCAAGGCAAACACGTGGGTTTGTACCGGGTGCACGAAGGCCCGACGCCCGAGAAAATTGAAATCCTGCGCAATTTCCTGAAAATCACCGGCCTTGGCATGAGCATCAGCGACGACCCCGCACCGGGTGAGTTCCAGGCCATCGCCAACGCCACCAAGGAGCGTCCGGACGCGCAGCAGATTCACACCATGCTGCTGCGCTCCATGCAGCAAGCCATTTACACGCCGGAAAACAGCGGCCACTTTGGCCTGGCGTTTGATGCTTACACCCACTTCACCAGCCCGATCCGGCGTTACCCCGACTTGCTGGTGCACCGCGTCATCAAGGCGATTTTGCTCAAGAGCAAATACCAGTTGCCGAATTTACCGACGCCGGGGGAAGCGCACGCCAAGTTGTCCAAGCGGCTGGAGAAAAACCTGGCTTCACGGGTCAAGGAACCCGGTCAGAAACCGCGCAAGCTCAGCGTCGACATGCAGGCCTGGCAGGCTGCGGGCTTGCATTGCAGTGCCAATGAACGCCGTGCCGATGAGGCCAGTCGGGACGTCGAGGCCTGGCTCAAATGCAAGTACATGCGCGAGCATTTGGGTGAGGAGTTCAGCGGTGTGGTCAGCGCCGTGACCAGCTTTGGCATTTTTGTCACGCTCGATGCCATGTTCGTCGAGGGCCTGGTGCACATCACCGAGCTGGGTGGCGAGTACTTCCGCTTTGATGAAGCGCGCCAGGAGTTGCGCGGCGAGCGCACCGGCATGCGCTATGTGCTGGGGACCCGGGTGCGGGTGCAGGTGAGCCGGGTCGACCTGGATGGACGGCGCATTGATTTCCGGCTGCTCACCGAGAGCGATGGCCTGCTGCCCCGTTTGTCCCGGGACCGCGACCTGGTCAATGATGACGCCGATCGAAAAGTGTTTGACGACGGTGCCGGTGGGGTCAAGGGCGGGCGGCGCAGCCGCAACATTGCCGAGCCATTGCCACGCGCAGCCAAGCGCTCCGGTGGCGCCAAGGTTCCAGCCGCCAAGGACAAGGCGCGTAAACCACGTCGCCGCAGTTGACAGATACCAAAAAAATCGTGACGGAAACAAACAAAGTTGCCCTGATTACCGGGGCTGGTTCGGGTATCGGTAAAGCGGCCGCGCTGGCCTTGCTGGCTGATGGTTGGCATGTGGTGCTGGCGGGGCGGCGGATGCAGCCCTTGCAGGAGGTGGTGGCCTTGTCGGGCGTGCCTGAGCGCGCCCTGGTGGTGCCTGCCGATGTCTCTCAAGAGACTTCGGTGGTGGCGTTGTTTGATGCGGCCGTGCAGAAATTTGGCCGTGTCGACGTGCTGTTCAACAATGCCGGCACCAGCGCACCGCCCGGTGTGTTGCTGGAAGATCTGACATTGGCCGACTGGCAAAAGGTGGTTGACATCAATTTGACGGGCATGTTCTTGTGTTTGCGCCAGGCCTTTCGGGTCATGAAGGCACAAAGCCCGATGGGTGGGCGCATCATCAACAACGGTTCCATTTCGGCCACCGCACCGCGCCCCAATTCCGTGGCTTACACCGCCACCAAGCACGCCGTCTCCGGCCTGACCAAAACCGCTTCGCTCGATGGCCGCAAGTACAGCATTGCGGTCGGCCAGATTGACATTGGCAACGCCGCCACCGACATGACGCAGCGCATGCAGTCCGGTATTTTGCAAGCCAATGGCACGCTGGCCGTCGAGCCGGTGATGGACGTGGCGATTGTGGGTCAGTCGGTGCTCTACATGGCCAATTTGCCCTTGCAGGCCAACGTCATGTTCCACACCGTGATGGCCACCAACATGCCTTTTGTCGGGCGCGGCTAAAGATTCGTGCTCACGCAGTGAGCGTTTTGGCCAGTTGCGACGCCGTCAGAGCCTGGCCTTGCGGCCATTGGTCTGCCACCTGGCCATGCTGGTAAGCGGCCTGGCAGGCCGCCTCAAAGCCATTCAGTCCCGTGGCCAGGCGCGCGCCAATCAAACCCGCCAGCACATCGCCGGTGCCGCCCGTGGCCAATCCGGCATTGCCGGTGGGGTTGATGACGGGGGTCTGGCCGGCTTGTGCAATCACGGTGCCGGAACCTTTCAGCACGACGGTGCAGGCAAAGCGCCGGGCCAGTTGTTGCGCAAAGTCGAGCCGGTTGGCCTGAATATCAGCCGTGCTGCAGGCCAGCAGTCTGGCTGCCTCCAGCGGGTGCGGCGTCAGGACGGTGGTGCGCCGCTGCTGGCCGCGCGCGCAGAGCAGCGTCTGCAGGGCGGTGGACTGGGCAAGCGCGTTGAGCGCATCGGCATCCAGGACCAGTTGTTTCGCAGTCTTTAATAGCAGCGGCAGATGATTCGCTATGGCGGTGCCGCCGCCGCAGCCACAGACCACGACCATGCTGTCCAACACCAGGGTGTCCCAATGCCGGAACATGAGTTCAGGTCGGGTCGTATCAAGTGGCAAGGCTTGCGCGTCAAGCAGGCTGACAAACACCCGGCCCGCGCCGCCGTGCAATGCTGCGGAGCCTGCCAGCAACGCGGCACCGGTCATGCCTTGGGCGCCGCCGATCACGACCACATCGCCATAACTGCCTTTGTGGCTGGCATGTGCGCGGGCGGCTGTCGCTGTTGCTCCGGCCAGCCACGCGCTGGGCGCCACCGGGGTCAAACTTTCTTGCTGGTACTGCAAATCGTCCAGCCAGACGGTGCCTGTCAGGTCGCGTCCGTGGGCAGTGAACAGACCTGGCTTGAGGGTCAGCAGGCTCAACGTGTGGCTGGCCTTGACGTGGGTCGCACAGGCGGCTCCCGTGTCGGCCTGCAAGCCTGTGGGCACATCAAGCGACAGCACGGGCACGTCATGCTGATGGCTATGAACAATCCAGTCGGCCATGCGTCCTGCGGGCTCGCGCAATTGCGAGCCGATGCCCAGCAGGGCATCAATGCACAAGTCATAAATGTCAGGCGGCGCGTCAGCAAATGACACGCCAGCGCCCATCGCGTTCAGGTAAGAAGTCCGGGTGTCCGCAGTGGCGCTCTCGGCGCTGCCCAGCCAGGTCACCAGCGGGTGTTTGCCCCAGCGCTGCAAATGCATGGCCGCTTCCAGTCCGTCGCCGCCGTTGTTGCCGGGGCCGGCCGCTATCCAGATGCGCCGGGCGTGGGGGGCAAGGGCCAGCGCCAGTCTGGCCACAGCCAGGCCGGCGCGGGCCATCAAGGTATGCGGGGGCAGGGCTTGTTGCGCCTGTTGTTCGAGTTGCCGTGTTGCGGCAACGTCATACAGCGCTTGTCGCTTGTGAAAATTGACCCGTTGCACGGCACAACTCAAAAGTCAGAACTCAAAGCAGTCACCTTCGCGGGCCAGGCGATAGACGGGGTCTCCGTCGCGGTGCGGATGATCTGCCAAAGCCTCGGCAAATGCCGCCTCCAGGGCGTCGTCGCTGCGCGAGGGTTCATGGTGGGTGCAGAACAGATTTTTGGCCCCAGCCTTTTTTGCATACGCGATGCTGGACTGGTAAGTACCATGCCCCCAGCCTTTCTTGGCCGGATATTCAGCGCTGGTGTAGGACGAATCTGTAATCAGCACATCGACCCCCCGCATGGCACGGATCAGGTAGTCATTCCTGCCCTCCACCTCAAGTTGGCATTGTGCAAAACCGGCGTCATCGGGCGCGCAGATGTTGTAGGGCGGTTCATGGTCGCCGGTAAAAAAGATGGACTTGCCGTTGGCTTCAATCCGGTAGCCAAAGTCGATCACCGGATGGCTCATCACGTAAGGCGTGATGGTGGCGCTGCCGATCCGGATGCTTTGTTCGGGGGCCAGCGTGAGGTACTCGATGCGCGCTTTCATCTCTTCTTCGCGCACCGGAAAATAGCTGTACTGAAGCTGAACCGCCATGACCTGCTCGATACCCTTGCCTGAAACCAGGTCAAAGGCGCCGTGCAGCCGCAAGGTGTTGCCCGCAATAAAGTTGGGCAGGAAAAGCGGCAAGCCCTGGATATGGTCCCAATGTGAATGGGTGATCAGCACATTCGCCGTGACAGGCAATTCTTTTAGCAACGTTTGCGACAGCGGGAAAATACCGGTGCCGGCGTCAATGATGATGAGTTCGTTGTTGTCGGTGCGAATTTCAATACAGGTGGTGTTGCCACCATAACGCACGGTGTTGGGGCCCGGCGAGGCAATGGAGCCGCGGACTCCCCAAAATTTGACTTTCATGCCATACCTTTAAATTTTTCGGATCACCGGCCCGTCTTGAAATTGCTGGGCACGCCGGTCATTTGAGTCGCGATTGGCTGAGCGCAGGGATGTCAATCGTAATGCGAAAAAGGTTTTTCAGAACCATTTTTGCGCCAGTTTACATTTGTCCCGGGTAAAAAAGGCATTTTGTAAATTTACCACTAAAATTCGCAGGTTGGTGCTCGCGATGTGGTTCGCACGTCGCAGTTCAACGGGAAGCAGGAGGTCACACCGTTCGCACTGAGCTTGTCGAAGTGCCGATTGGTTGGGCTAACCTGCGCTGCCCCCGCAACGGTAAGTGGACGCATCATTTTTTGATGCCGCTTTGGTCTTTGCCACTGAGCGTTCTGAACACGCGCTTGGGAAGGCGACCAAGGTTGATTCCACCAGCCCGGATACCGGCCAACACGGTGGCTGCGCGCGCAAGTGCGCAACCGTGACGCTCAAGCACTGTCGGGGACGACGGTGAGGGCTTTTTGATGGTTTTTATCCCGATTATGAAAACTGGTATTTCTTCCATGCGCGGTCGCACTCCCGTGCGCTTGTGCGCGTCTGTGTTGGCTGTTTTTGCCGCATTTCCGGTGCTGGCGCAAGAGCAGACGGCAACGCTTCAAGAGGTCGTGGTGACGGCCACACGTGTCGCGATCCCCCTGACCGATGTGCTTGCCGATGTGTCGATCATTGACCGCGTCATGATTGAGCGAAGCGGTGCCACGGGTGTAGCCGATGTTTTGGCGCGCCAGCCTGGCTTGGAGATGGGTCGTAGCGGGGGTGTCGGCGACACGACCAGCGTCTACCTGCGTGGCGGCAATTCCCAACACACGGCGGTGTACCTGGATGGCGTGCGTCTGGATACGCAGTCTGGTAGCGGCGGTGTGGCCTGGGAGAGCATTCCATTGGCGCAGATTGAGCGCATTGAAGTTTTGCGAGGCCCGGCGGGTGCCGTCTATGGCTCGGACGCGATCAACGGGGTGATTCAGCTTTTCACCCGGAAAGGCGAAGGCCCGGCGGCGCCGTATGCCGCTGTGGGGGCAGGCAGTCATGGCTTGCGCAAGGTCGAGGCGGGCATCAGCGGCGCCGCTGGAACGGGCAGTGCATTCGATTATTCGGTGGGGCTGGCGCATGAATCCAGCGATGGCTTGGATGCGCAACCGCTGCGTTTGCGCCAAGCTGCCGATGGCGAACGCAATCCGGATCAGGACGGCTTTGAGAGCACGTCTGCCAATGCGCGTTTGGGTTTTCAGGTGAACCGTGCCCATCGTCTGGAGGCCTCTTTGCTGGCCAGCGATCTGGAATCCCAGTACGACGCTTTTGATTACAAGCCTGCCAGTCCGGTGGATGACCTGAGTCGTCATCAATTGCGCACTTTGGGTCTGAATTGGAACGCCCAATGGACCGATGCCTTCAGTACCAGGCTGAGCATGGCCGACAGCAGTGCAGACTATGAAACCACCCCCTCGGTCTACCTGACCAAGACCCAGTTGCGTGGCTACCTGCTGCAAAATGAATGGCGTGTTGGCCCGCATCTGGCCACCGCCACGCTGGAGCGCAGGGAAGATGAGCTGGAAAATACGGCAGTTGGCCCCAGCCGCAATCGCAGCCAGGACGGCGTGGCGCTGGGCTATGGCTTTGCCCAGGCCAGCCACACCCTTCAACTCAACATCAGGCACGACGACGACAGCGGCTTTGGCGGAAAAAATACCGGCAGTGCGGCCTATGGCTACGCGGTTTCACCCAAATTACGTGTCACTGCATCGGCGGGTACGGCTTTTCGTGCGCCGACCCTGTACCAGCGTTTCAGCGACTATGGCGTCAGCAGCCTGCAACCGGAAACCAGCCGCAACATCGAAGCGGGCGTCCGTTATGCGAATGGCGCCAGCAGCCTGGGCGTGGTGGTCTATCAGAACGAAGTCAGCAATCTGATCACCTTTGTCAATGGCCCCGGAGCCTGTGTCTCGCCCTGGGGGTGTTACGACAGTGTGGCCCGTGCCAGGTACGAAGGCATCACGCTCTCGGGGACTTACGCCGTGGGCGGTGTGAACCTGCGCGCCTCGGCGGACTTGCAAAACCCCAAAGACCTCGACACCGGCAAAGAGCTGGCGCGTCGTGCCCGTCGTCACCTCACAGTGGGGGCCGATACCCAAGCTGCGGGTTGGCATTTGGGTGCCGAACTGCAGGCATCGGGTAAACGTTTTGATGACGAGGCAAATACATCCGAGCTGGGCGGCTACGCCGTCGTCAATCTTTCTGCCAGCACGCAAATTGCGCGCACCGTGACCCTGTCGGCGCGCGTCGACAACCTGGCAGACAAGGACTACCAGTTGGCACGCACTTATGCCACCGGGGGGCGCACCTTTTACCTCGGTCTGAAGTGGGCACTGCAGTGAGGCAGCAGCTTTGAAAGACTCGTCCATGTCGTCCTGCCCCGCCATCCTCGTCGCCGCTCCCGCCTCAGGCCAGGGCAAAACCACGGTCGTTGCCGCCCTGGCACGGCTGCATGCCCGCCAGGGCAGAAGAGTCCGGGTGTTCAAGTGCGGGCCAGATTTTCTGGATCCGGTCTGGCATGAGCTCGCCAGCGGCGCACCGGTCTATCAGCTCGATTTGTGGATCAATGGCGAGGCCGACTGCCGCGCGCGTCTGGCCGCGGCAGCACGTGAGGCGGACCTGATCCTGGTCGAAGGGGTCATGGGCCTGTTTGACGGAACACCCAGCGCGGCCGATCTGGCGCAGCGTTTTGGCCTGCCGGTGCTGGCGGTGATTGATGCCGGGGCCATGGCGGGCACCTTTGGCGCGCTGGCGTTTGGCTTGCAGCATTACCAGCCGGATGTGCCTTGGGCTGGCGTGCTGGCCAACCGGGTCGCCAGTGAGCATCACGCGGAGATGTTGAAAGACAGCGTGCGCGAGCCTGAACAGTGGCTGGGTGCCGTGATGCGCAACCCGGCCATGGTTTTGCCTGAGCGCCATCTGGGCCTGACCGTGGCCAGCGAGGTGAGCGACGCGCTGGTGCGCCTGGATGCAGCCGCCGATGCCCTGGCGACCACACCACTGGGTCATATGACGCTGGAAGACATGCAGCGTTGGGCGGTTGACTTTGCAGCCCCCGTGATGGGGTCGGAAGGTTGGGTGGCAGCGTGTTCTGCGCAGGTCAAGGAGGAGCCCGCAAAGCGGGCGGGGGACACGGAGCAGAACACGCTGCCACCCAACCTTCCTGCGTTGCATGGCCAAACCATCGCCGTGGCGCGCGATGCGGCGTTTTGCTTTATTTACGCTGCCAACCTGGATTGCCTGCGCGATCTGGGGGCTGACGTGGTGTTTTTCTCGCCCTTGAACGACCCCGCCTTGCCGCCCTGCGACGCGCTCTGGCTGCCCGGCGGTTACCCCGAATTGCACGCGGCGCAACTCGCCGCGAACACGGCGCTGCGTGACGGCCTGGCGGCGCATGTGGCGCAACAGAAACCGGTGTGGGCCGAGTGCGGCGGCATGATGGCCTTGTTTGATACTTTGCTCACTTCTGCTGGCGAACGGTACCCGTTGTGGGGCTTGTTGCCCGGTGTGGTCACCATGCACAAGCGCCTGGCCGCCCTGGGGCCGCAGCAGCTCACGCTCGCCAGGGGCACCCTGCGCGGCCACACGTTTCATTACTCCACCACCGAGACGACGTTGCACCACGTGGCCCGCACCGCGCGCCCAAACACCGATCCGCTGCCGCATGCGGGTGAGGCGCTTTGGCAGCATGGCAGCGTGCGCGCCAGCTACTTCCATGCGTGGTTTGCGTCCTGTCCGGAGGCCGTGGCGGAACTGTTTTTGCCGCCCGGCGCGTCTGTTGCCGCGAAGGTGCTGGCATGAGTCTGTTGTTCATGCCCCAAGGCCCGCAACGCATCGTCTGCCTGACCGAGGAAACCACCGAGTGGCTCTACCTGCTGGGGCAGGAGAACCGCATTGTGGGCATCTCGGGCTACACCGTGCGGCCCAAGCGGGCGCGCGACGAAAAGCCGCGGGTGAGCGCCTTCACCAGCGCCAAGGTGGACAAAATTCTGGCCTTGCAGCCCGACTGCGTGCTGGGCTTTTCCGACATGCAGGCCGACATTGCCGCGGCGCTGATTCGTGCTGGCGTGCAGGTCACGGTGTTCAACCAGCGCAGCGTGGCGCAGATTTTTGACGTGCTTTTTCAGCTGGCCGCGATGGTCGGGCAGGGCGCACAGGGCCTGGCGCTGATGGCGAACCTGCAGCAGCAGTTGGCAGCGCTTGCCGAGGCGGCCGCTGCCTTGCCGCGCCGCCCGAAAATTTACTTTGAAGAGTGGGATGTGCCGCACATCAGCGCCATCCGCTGGGTCTCTGAATTGATCGGCATCGCGGGAGGCGACGACATTTTTCCTGAACTGGCGGCGCAGTCGTTGGGCAAAAATCGCATCATTGCCGATGGTGCCGAGATTGTGCGGCGCAAGCCCGACATCATCATCGGCTCGTGGTGCGGCAAGAAGTTTCGCCCCGAGTTGGTTGCGGCACGCCCCGGCTGGGGCGATGTCACGGCGGTGAAAACAGGGCAGATTTTTGAGATCAAGTCGGCCGACATCCTGCAACCCGGCCCGGCCGCGCTGACCGATGGTGCGGCTGCCTTGCACCGCATCATCATGGACTGGAGTCGCCTGCATGGATAAGACCCTGCCAATCGCCCGCAGCGAACTCATTCTGGGCGGCCAGAAAAGCGGCAAGTCGCGTCGGGCTGAAGCGCTGGTGCAACACTGGCTGGCGCAATCTGGCAGTCACCGCGCGGTGATGATTGCCACCGCGCAAGCCTGGGACGAGGAGATGACGCAGCGCATTGCCCGCCACCAGGCAGACCGGGCGCAGCGCGTGCCGGGCATGATCACGGTGGAAGAACCTTTGCACCTGGCCCAGGCCATCCGGACCCACAGCGTCCCTGAGACCCTGGTCGTGGTCGATTGTCTGACGCTATGGCTGACCAACCGGCTGATGCCGGTGCATGCCAATGCGCCGGATGCTGAACAGACGCTGTCAGCTGAAACCGGGCAGCTTTTGCAGTCGATCACCAGCGCCCCCGGGCCACTGGTGCTGGTGGGCAACGAGATCGGCCTGGGCGTGATTCCGCTGGGGCGCGAGGTGCGTGCGTTTGTCGATGCGCTGGGCCTGCTCAACCAGCAGGTGGCCGCCGTCTGCGCGCGTGTCACGCTGATGGCCGCGGGCCTGCCCCTGACTTTGAAGGACGTGCCATGAAGCGTTTGCTAGGCCTGACCCTGATGTTTTTTGCCGCACTGGCCCACGCATATGAAGTCATTGATGACACCGGCGTGGTGGTGCATTTTGAGCAGCCGCCGCAACGCATCGTCAGCCTGTTGCCCTCGCTGGCCGAGACCGTGTGCGCGCTGGGCCAGTGTGCCAGGTTGGTGGGGGTGGATCGTTATTCGGATTACCCGGTCAGCATCAAGAAGCTGCCGCAAGTGGGCGGCGGGCTCGACCCGAACATCGAGGCCATTGTCGCCCTGCGCCCCGACGTGGTGTTGATGGCCACCTCCTCGCGTGCCAGCGAGCGGTTGCGTGCGCTGGGCATCCGGGTGCTGTCGCTGGAGCCCCAAACCCATGCCGACGTGCAGCGGGTCATGCTCAAGATCGGCCAGGTGCTGGGCGTGGCGGACGCCGCCAGCATCTGGCGCACCATTGACGCGGCGGTGTCGGCGGCGGCGCAGTCGCTGCCAGCCCGTGCGCGCGCGACGCGGGTGTACTTTGAGGTCAACCAGGGCCCCTACGCGGCGGGCGAATCGTCGTTCATTGGTGAAACCCTGACGCGCCTGGGGGTGAAAAACATCGTGCCCGCCGCGCTGGGGCCGTTTCCCAAGCTCAACCCCGAATTCATCGTGCGCGCCAACCCGGACGTGATCATGATCGGTGAGCGCAGTGCCAGCGGCTTGACGCAGCGCCCCGGCTGGCACAGCGTGCGCGCCGTGCGCGAGAACCGGCTGTGTATTTTCTCCACCGGGCAGGCCAACGCGCTGGTGCGCCCGGGCCCGCGCATGGCTGAAGGCGCGCGGCTGATGGCACAGTGCCTGACAGACAAAGTGCCGCCGGTGGCGAGCAAGGGCGCACCGTGACCTTGCAGCGCCTGTCACCATTGCTTGCAGGGCTGCTGGTCCTGAGCCTGGGGCTGATGGGCCTGGGCGTGTGCGTGGGCAGCACCGGTTTTGAGAACCTGCTCGCGCCGCTATGGCACCCCGGTGATGATCCGTCCGCCACCGCCATGGCGCAACAAATTGTGGGTCAGATCCGCCTGCCGCGCACCCTCGGGGCGTGGGCTGCCGGGGCCTTGCTGGGGCTGGCCGGGGCGGTGGCGCAGGGTCTGTTTCGCAACCCGCTGGCGGACCCGTATTTGCTGGGCAGCGCCTCCGGCGCGTCGCTGGGTGTGGCGCTGGCGCTGGCCGCGCTGGGCGGCGGTGCGGGCATGCTGGGCGGCAACATGATGAATGGCGGCGCGGTGGTCAGCGTGTTTTCCGGCAGCGTGCTGGTGCGCCTGGGCCTGACCGGTGCGGCCTTTGCCGGGGCGGTGCTGGCGGTGTTGCTGACGCTGGCCCTGTCACGCGGGGTGCAGCACACGCTGCGCCTGCTGCTGGCCGGGGTGGTGGTGGGCGTGGTGCTGGGCGCGGCCACCCAGTTGGTGCTGCTGGCCTCGCCCGATTCGCTGCAGGCCATGCAGGCCTTCATGCTGGGTTCCACCGCGTTTGTCGGCTGGACCGCCTGCGCCCTGATGCTGGGGGTGCTGGGCCTGTGCGTGCTCTGCGCCGGCTTGCTGGGGCGGGTGCTGGACGGCCTGAGCCTGGGCGAGGCCACCGCGCACAGCCTGGGCCTGCCGCTGGCTCCGTTGCGTCTGGCGCTGGTGGCGGTGCTGGCGCTGGCCACCGGCACGGCGGTGGCGCAAACCGGGCTGATCGCGTTTGTGGGCCTGGCTGCGCCGCACCTGGTGCGCTCGGTCATCAAAACCACGCATGGCCGGCTGATGGGCTTGTCCAGCCTGGTGGGCGGCGTGTTGCTGACGGGCGCGGACATTCTGGCGCGCGGCCTGCTGGCCCCGCAAGAGCTGCCGGTGGGCGTGCTCACCGCGGTGCTGGGCGGCGGCTACCTGCTGTGGCTGATGCGCCGCAACAGCCGCAGCACAGCCGGAGGTGGTCTGTGAAAAACGTGACGCATTCAATCGCTATTCAGGCAGACAACATCAGGGCCCGTATCGGACATACCCAGATACTGCACGGCATCACGCTGGGCTTGCCGCAGGGCCGCTGGACCAGCATCGTCGGGCCCAACGGGGCGGGCAAATCGACGCTGCTCAAGGTGCTGGCGGGGCTGCTGCCGCACAGCGGAGAGGTCACCTTGCTGGGCCGGCCCTTGCAGCATTTGCCAGGCCGGGTCCGTGCGCGCCAGCTGGCCTGGCTGGGCCAGAACGAAGCCGCCGGTGACGATCTGACGGTATGGGACGTGGCCATGCTCGGCCGCCTGCCGCACCAGGCCTGGTTGGCCGCGCCCAGCGAGGCCGATCGCGCTGCGGTGGAAATCGCCCTCAAATCCACCGGTGCCTGGGATTGGCGGCAACGCGCCCTGGGTCAGCTCTCGGGCGGCGAGCGCCAGCGCGTGCTGCTGGCCCGCGCCCTGGCGGTGCAGGCGCAAGTGCTGTTGATGGACGAGCCGCTGGCCAACCTGGACCCGCCGCACCAGGCCGACTGGCTGGGCGTGGTGCGCTGCCTGCTGGAAGCGGGTGTCACCGTGGTCAGCGTGCTGCATGAAATTTCCATGGCCTTGCACGCCGATGAGATGCTCATTTTGCGCAGCGGCCGCGTCACCCACCAGGGTGCGTGTACCGATGCCGTCACCCATCGTGCGCTGGCGGCCGTGTTTGACCAGCGCATCACCATCCACCCGATTGCCGGGCAATGGGTGGCGTTGCCGCAAATGCACAGGGAGGTGAACACCAGTTAACCCCTTCTTGACACTTTCTTGACACCCTCACGCGAGTCCTTTCTTCATATTTTTTTAGGAGTTTCAACTATGCACATCGAACCTGGCCTTGTAGCAGGCACAAAAATTTTTCTGAGTTACGCGACTGCGGCGATGGCCATTGGCTATACCGCCAAATGCGCCGTTGATACCGCCAAGCAGGACGGCTGGGCGGCCTTGGCGCTGCGTGCGGCTCTGGCCACTGCTTTGGTGTTTTGCTTTTTTGAAGTGTTGCCGCACAAACCTGTGGGTGTTTCAGAGGTTCACCTGATTCTTGGCACGACCTTGTTGCTGATTTTTGGCGCGGCTCCGGCGGCTATTGGTTTGACCTGTGGCTTGCTGATTCAGAGCTTGTTTTTTGCACCCCAAGACTTGCCGCAATACGGCATGAACGTCACCACCTTGCTGGTGCCATTGTGGGCGACCGCTGCGCTGGCGCAGCGGATCATCCCCGAGCGCACGGCGTATGTGGACATTGGGTATGCCCAAGCGCTCAGGCTGTCGGTGGCATTTCAGGGCGGCATCGTGATCTGGGTCGGCTTCTGGGCACTCTACGGGCGTGGCATGGGGGCCGAGAACGTGTCGAGCATTGCCAGTTTCGGCACGGCGTACATGGCTGTGGTGTTGGTTGAACCCTTGATCGACCTGGGTGTGCTGGCAGCAGCCAAGCTGTTGCACCGTCTCAAGGGCAGCATGCTGGTGAACCAGCGCCTGTACAGCGCGGCCTGATCCATGGCTGACACGCAGTTTGGTACGGTTTGGTTTGTCGGGGCTGGCCCGGGTGATCCGGAGCTGATCACTGTCAAGGGCCGGGGACTGATCGAGCGCGCCGGAGCGATTTTGTTTGCCGGCTCCCTGGTCAGCGCAGCCGCCACGCGCTGGGCGGCTGCAGGCTGCGTGATTGCCGACAGCAAAGACATGACGCTGGAGCAGATGTCGGCCTGGCTGATTGCCCAGGCGACACGCTGCGCCATCGTGGTGCGCCTGCAAACTGGTGACCCCGGCTTGTACGGCGCATTGATCGAGCTGGTGCAGCCGCTGGATGCCGCCGGTATTGCGGTGCAGGTGGTACCCGGCGTCTCTTCCGCCATGGCCTCAGCGGCGGCGGCGGTCGAGAGCCTGACCCTGCCCGAGGTCACGCAAACGGTGATTTTCACCCGTGTCGAAGGGCGCACGCCCATGCCCGAGGGCGAGTCGCTGGAAGCGCTGGCCGCGCACCACAGCACGCTGTGCATCTTCCTGAGCATTACCTTGCTGGGCCGCGTCACGGCGGCGTTGACGGCGGCCGGTTGGTCTGCGGACGCGCCCATCGTGGTGGTGCACAAAGCCAGTTGGCCGGACGAAGAAAAAATTGTGCGCGGCACGGTCGCCACCATTCAGGGTCTGTGCCGCGAGGCCAGGATCGTCAGCCAGTCCATGATCATTGCCAGCCCCACCCTGGGCGCGCGGCAGTGGACGACCCTGGCCAAATCCAAACTCTACGACGCCAGTTTCACGCACCGTTTCCGGCGGGCCAGCGTCCCCGCCTCGAACCTTACTTTGGAGTCGCCATGACCACAGAAACTATCTTGCTGGTGGGCCACGGCTCGCGCGAAAAATCGGGCAACGACGAGATCCTGGCCTTTGCCGAACAGTGGCGCCAGCGTCAACCGGGCTGGCGCATCGAGGTCTGTTTCATCGAGTTTTCCGAGATCACAATGAGCGAGGGTCTGCGCCGGGCTGCCACCGGTGCGCGGCGCGTGATGGTGCTGCCGCTGATTTTGAATGCGGCCGGCCACGTGAAAATGGACATTCCGCAGGCCATTGACGGCGCGCGACTGAAGTTCCCGAGCGTGCAGTTTGTGTACGCGCCGCACCTGTCGGCGGGCGAACCGATCCTGGCCATCCTGAAGCGCCGCCTGAAAGGCGCGATGCAGGCGCTGGACATGCCGGACCCCACGACCACCGGCGTGGTGATGTTGGGGCGTGGTTCGTCCGATCGCCACGCCAATGGCGAGATGGCCAAGATGGCCCGCTGGTTGATGGAGGAAACCGACCACGAACTGGTGGACCTGGCCTTCACCGGCATCACCTATCCGCGCCTGGAAAAAGTGGTGCAGCACCAGAGCCTCCTGGGCATGACGCAGGTGGTGGTGCTGCCGTATTACCTGTTCAACGGCATGCTGATGGAGCGCATCAAGCGCCAGGTGGACAACCTGAAAACCCAATACCCGACGATCCGCTTCAGCCTGACCACGTATTTTGGTTTCGAGCGCGAGATTTTTGAGGTGCTGGAGCAGCGTGTGGATGACATGCAGCATGGCACGCCTGAAGCCCTGATGCCCTGCGACGGCTGCAAGTTTCGCGAGTTTGCCGGCGAGCACGGGCTGGGCGGGCACCACCATGACGACGCAGTGCCGCACAGTCACGACCACGACCACGACCACGACCACAACCATCCGCATGATCACGCGCACGAGCATGTCCCGGGTCACGAGCACCCGCCTGGACATGTCCACGAACACGATCATCTGCACGCACATCCTCACATTGGAGTCCCGTCATGACGACATCGGCTGCCAACGTCGTCACCGAGCAACTCACCGCCGCCGGACGCGCCATTGAGCACGACTCGTTTGCCGTGATCGACCGCGAAGTCGGGCCTTATGCCTACACCCCCGAACAGTGGCCGATCGTGCGCCGCATGATCCACGCCAACGCGGATTTTGACTTCAACGGCTTGACCGACTTCCACCCCGCCGCCGTGGCTGACGGGGTGGCCGCCGTTTTGTCGCGCGCGACGCGCGTGGTGGCCGATGTGGAGATGATTTGTGTCGGCCTGTCCGTCCCGCGCCTGGCGCACTTCGGTCTGTCCACGCACCAGTTCATCAGCGACCCCGATGTGATAGAGGCCGCAAAACGGGAGGGCACGACCCGCGCCGTGCAGGCCATGCGCAAAGCGCACCGTCTGGGTCTGATCGATGGCGCCATTGTCGGCATCGGCAATGCGCCCACCGCTCTGATCGAAGTGGTTCGGCTGATCCGCGAGGAGGGCGCGCGCCCGGCGCTGGTGGTCGGCATGCCGGTGGGCTTTGTCTCGGCGGCGGAATCCAAGGACTTGATGGCGCTTGAAACGGCTGTGCCCTGGATCGTGATCCGGGGCCGCAAGGGCGGCTCCACGCTGGTGGTCGCCGCCATCCACGCCCTGTTGGGCCTGGCCGAAGCCAGGGAACTGGCCGCATGATGGAAAAAGGCGAAAAAGACGCGCCCCGCGGCACCCGCACCGGTTTCACCACCGGCGCGTGTTCGGCGGCGGCGGCGCGGGCGGCGGTCATCGGTCTGGTGACCGGCCAGGTGCCCGACACGGTCGAATGCCTGTTGCCCAATGGTGACCTGGTGCGCTTTGCCGTGCGGGACGGTCGCGTTGACGGTCCATCGGCGCACGCCATGGTGATCAAGGACGCGGGCGACGACCCCGATTGCACCGACAAAGCCCACCTCACGGCCGATGTGCGCCTGCTGCCCGAGCAGCCGGGCCAGGTGCTGCTGGCCGGGGGCGTTGGCGTCGGCACGGTCACCCTGCAAGGCCTGGGGCTGACCGTGGGCGGCCCGGCCATCAACCCGGTACCGCGCCGCAACATCGAGGCCAATGTGCGCGCCGCAGGCAGCCCGCTGCTTGATGAAGCGGGTTTCGAGGTCACGATTTCCGTGCCGCAAGGCGAGCAAATGGCCAAGAAAACCACGAACGCGCGTCTGGGCATTCTGGGTGGCATTTCGATTTTGGGCACCACCGGCATCGTCAAGCCTTACTCGACGGCTGCCTACCGCGCCAGCGTGGTGCAGGGCGTGCATGTGGCGGGCACCTTGCCGCATGGCGTGGTGGTGCTGACCACCGGCGGACGCACCGAGAAATTCGTCATGGAAGAGCTGCCCCACCTGCCCGAGGCGGTGTTCGTGCAAATGGGCGATTTCTTGCGCTACGCCATGGGCGCTGCGGTCAAGGCCGGCTTGAAGCAGGTCGTGATTGGCGGCATGGTCGGCAAGCTCACCAAGATCGCGCAGGGCGAAACCATCACCCACGCTGGTCGCGCCGATGTGAACACTGGCTTGCTGGCCGATCTGGCGGCGGAACTCGGCGCTGCGCCGGAGGTGTGCGAGGACATTCGCAAGGCCAAAACCGCCCGCTACGCCGGTGAACGCATGGACGAACTGGGCCTGGGCGCCGCCTTCCACACGGCGCTGGCCCAGCGCGTGGTGAAAACCTTGCGAGAACGCTACCCCGATCAATTCGATTTGAAAGTGCTGGTCTGCGACTTTGACGGTCGCAAACTGGCGGAGGCCTCATGAACGCTGAACCAATGAACCCTGTTGAAAAATGCCGCGTCCTGGGCGTGCTGGACGACGGCGTCAACAGCCTGAGCCAGAGCGCGCTGGCGCACCTGGCGCAAGCCCAGTTGGTGATTGGCGGCGAACGCACGCTGGCACTCTTTGCCGTGCATATGGCGCCCACCGCCCAGCAACGCGACTTGACCGGCGCCTTGTCGCAAGTGCCCGAGTGGATTCGCGCCGCGCAGGCTGCCGGCCAGCGCGTGGTGGTGCTGGCCACCGGCGACCCGCTGTGCCACGGCATCGCCGCTTATCTGGCCGCGCGCCTGTGCATTGAAGCCATTGAGGTCATCCCCAATGTCTCCACTCTGCAACTGGCTTGCGCGCGCCTGGGGCTGCCGTGGCAGGAGATGAAATTTTCATCGGTTCACAGCAAGGATGCGGGCGACTGGGTGGCCGGGTCGGACCCCGGCCACGGCCTGTATGCGCTGCTGCGCGACATCCGCCAGCACGACCGCCTGGCCGTGCTCACCAGCCCCTTCAACACGCCGGACCGCATCGCCCGCATGCTGGTCGCCGAAGGCCTGGCCGATGATTTCGAGATGGCTGTGGCCGAGCGCCTGTGCCAGCCCGAGGAACGCATCGTCAGCGGCATCAGCATCCAGGCCGCGACACAGATGCCGTTCGCCGACCCCAATGTGGTGCTGCTGTGGCGCCACACCGTGCGCGCGCCGCAGGTGCTGTTCGGCCTGCCCGACGCCAGCTTCGAGCAGCGCCATCCCGAGAAGGGTTTGATCACCAAGAACGAGGTCCGCGCCGTGTCGCTGGCGCGCCTGCAATTGCGACTGGACAGCGTGGTCTGGGACATTGGCGCCGGCTCCGGCTCGGTCGGGCTGGAGGCCGCGCGCCTGTGCCGTATGGGCCACGTCTACGCGATTGAAAAGAACGTCGATGACTTGGCCATCGTGCAGCGCAACCGCCACGCCATGGGCATCAGCAACCACACGCTGGTGCACGGCAAGGCGCCGGAAGGCCTGCAACACTGGCCAGACCCGGACGCGGTCTTTGTCGGCGGCTCGGGCGGCGAATTGGCCGAGCTGATTCGCCTGATCCTGCAGCGGCTCAAAGCCGAGGGCTGGCTGGTGATGAACTTCGTGACGATCGAGAACCTCGGCCTCGCCGTCGAAACCCTGAAGTCGCTGGGCGTGGCGTGGGACGTGCTGCAGTTGCAAGCCGCGCGCAGCAAACCGATTCTGCACATGAACCGCATGGCGGCGGAGAACCCGGTGTGGATTGTCTGCGCTCAGGCTGGAGGTGCAGCATGACAGAGGGAAACCTAAACACCGTTCGCCCTGAGCCTGTCGAAGGGCTTCGACAAGCTCAGCCCGAACGGACTAGGGGCACACTCTACGGCGTCTCATTGGGCCCCGGCGACCCCGGCCTGATCACGCGCCGCGCCTGGGCTCTGTTGGAACGCGCGGACACGGTCTGGACCTACCCGGTGCGCAGCCTGCGCAAGGAAAGCTACGTGCTCGACATCGCACTACGGGCCGGGCTGACGCCGCCCGCGCGGCACCAGTCCCTGCTGTTCCCCATGACACACGACGTGGAAAAACTCGCCCGCCATTGGCTCAAGGCCGCCGAGACCGTGCGCGACTTGCTGGCAACGGGTCAGGACGTGCTGTTTCTGGTCGAGGGCGACGCCTCCACCTATGCCAGTTTTTGTTATCTGGCGCGCGTGCTGCGCGAACTGGACAGCGCGGCGCAAATCGACATCGTGCCCGGCGTCACCTCCTTCAACGCCGCCTGCGCCCGGCTGCAAATGCCGCTGTCCGAGCAGGACGACACCATCGCCATCGTGCCGGCGGCCTACGGCATTGCCGCGGTGGAGAAGATGCTCGACGACTTCGACACCCTGGTGCTGATGAAGGTCAAGCCCTTGCTCGACGACTTGATCGACTTGCTGGCGCGCCGCGGCCTGTTGGCGCACAGCCGCTTCATCGAGAAAGCCGGCTCGCCGGAGGAGCGCATCGTGCACGACGTGGCCGCGCTCAAGGGCAGCAAGGTCAATTATTTGTCGCTCCTGCTGGTGAAAAACCCCGAGCGCGAGCGCGGCGAAATGATTCGCGGCTGCCGCAAGAAAACCACCGTTGAACTCGAAGAGGAAACCCAGAAATGAATCCCAACATCTCGCCGGATGGTGCTGCCGCGTTCGCGCCCGATTTGCATTTGGCCGCGGACTCGGCCGTGCGCGTGGTGCTGATCGCCATCACCAAGCACGGCGCGCAGCAAGCCGCGGATCTGGCGCGCCAGTTGCCCGCCGCCAGTCTGTGCGTGGCCGACAAGTTCGCGCCGTTGCTGGCCGGTCTGGCCAACCCGGTGCGGGCCTACAGCGGTCCGTTTCGCGATGAGATCGGGCCCTTGTTCGCGGACTTTGATCAACTGGTGTTTTTCGTTTCGCTGGGCGCGGTGGTGCGCCTGATGGCCCCGCACCTGAAGAGCAAGGACGAAGACCCGGGCGTGCTGGTGGTTGATGATGCCGGGCAGTTCGTCATCCCCGTGCTGTCGGGCCATGTGGGCGGCGCCAACGCCATGGCCGAGCAGGTGGCCGCGCTGCTGGGCGCGACGGCGGTGCTGACTACCGCCTCCGATGTCGGCAAGACCATTGCGGTCGATATTCTGGGCCGCGAACTGGGCTGGAAGCTGGAGTGTCCCAAGATCAACATCACCCGCGTGTCGGCTGCCGTGGTCAATGAGGAGCCGGTGGCCGTGGTGCAGGAAGCCGGTAGCCCGCACTGGTGGACCCGGCCCACGCCGCTGCCCGCCAGCATCCATAAGTTCACCCGGTTTGAGGCTGTGGACTTGAACCACTTCAAGGCCGTGCTGTGGATCACCCACGCCGAGGTCACGCCAGAGTATTGGGCGCAACTCCATGAACGCCTGGTGGTGTACCGGCCGCCGCTGGGGCAGGGCGCATGAGCCTCGCGCAGATGCTTGTCGCGGTAGGTCTGGGGTGCGACCGGGGTACGCCGCTGACCACCGTGGCGCAGGCGCTGGATGCCGCGCTGGCCCAGGCCGGGTTGCAGCGCCAGCAGGTGCAGGTGCTGGCCACGATTGAGGCCAAGCGCGACGAGGCCGCCTTGCTGGCGCTGGCCACGCAGGGCGGCTGGCCCCTGCATTTTTACGGTGCAGACCAACTCGCAGCGGTGCCCGTGCCCAACCCCTCGGCCACGGTGCTGCGCTACATGGGCACGCCCTCGGTGTCGGAGGCGGCCGCCTTGCTGGCTGCGGGCTTACCGGCAGCGACGCTGCTGGTCGAAAAATACAAACACCAAGGCGTTGACGGTAAAAACGCCACCATTTCCATCGCAAGGATTTCACATGACTGCATCTTTCACTGAACCCAGCGCTCCCACCCGTCCATCCGGCAAGATCATGCTGGTGGGCATTGGCCCCGGCAACGTCGATCACATGACGCAGCGGGCGCGTGCCGCCATTGCCGAAGCGGATGTGGTGGTCGGCTATGTCACCTACATCAAACTGGTAGTCGATTTGCTGGAAGGCAAGGAAGTCATCCGCAAGGGCATGACCGAGGAGCTGGATCGCGCCGTGCACGCATTGGAGCGGGCCCGTGAGGGCAAGAAGGTGGCACTCATCTCGTCGGGCGACGCCGGCGTTTACGGCATGGCCGGGCCAACTTACGAGGTGCTGTTCCAGGCCGGCTGGACTCCCGAGTCCGATGTGGAAGTGGAGGTGATTCCCGGCGCCTCGGCCATCAATGCCTGTGCCGCGCTGGTGGGGGCCCCGCTGACGCATGATTTTTGCTCGATCTCGCTGTCCGACCTGCTCACGCCCTGGCCGGCCATTGCGCGCCGGCTCGACGCGGTGGCCGCCGCCGACTTCGTGGTGGCGCTCTACAACCCCAAGAGTGGTCGGCGCACGCAGCAGATCGTGCAGGCGCAACAGCTGTTCCTGCGCCACCGTCGGCCCGACACCCCGGTGGCGGTGGTCAAGTCGGCCTATCGGCGCCGCCAGAACATCGAGTTCACCACGCTGGACAAGATGAGCGAGTGCGACATCGGCATGCTCAGCACCGTGTTGATTGGCAACAGCCATACCTTCATGCGCCATGGCCTGATGGTGACCCCGCGTGGCTATGCCAACAAGTACGAGCTGGACGGCGACGGCAGCGCGCGTGACGGTGAAAAGCGCGGGCGCTCGCTCTCCACCGGCTTGCTGGGCTGGACCGA
>JALNWC010000001.1 GCA_023231075.1 Rhodoferax sp. | reverse complement strand
GGTAATTCGAACCGCGAAAAAACGCTAGAAAGTGGGATGGGTAAATGTTGACACTGAGGTTGACACATGGCTAAAAGTGACCCCAATTTGTTGACGCAGGCCGAATATGCGCGGTCGCGCAAGGACCGTGGTCTGCCCGGCGGCTCGCGTGAGGCGGTGCGCAAGGCGGTTGACCGTGGTCACATCAGCGCGTTCGGTGCGGATAAGCTGCTCGACAAGTCGCTGGCTGATTCGCAATGGGAACGCAACACGCGGGCGCGGGTGTCGCCAGGTGGCGCGGCACCAGATGCGGGTGGATCTGCCCAGGTCGATATCGGCGCGGTGTTGGCCGGTGCGCCGGTGCCGCCAGCCGCGCCGGCGGCTGAGCCCAACGGCTACACCGCCGCGCGTGCCAGGACCGAGTTGGCCAATGCCGGGCGGGCTGAGCTTGAGCTGGCCCGGCTGCAGGGTGAAGTGCGTGATGTAAACGACATTACACGGGGTGGTTTTGACATTGCCCGCGAGCTGCGAGACGCCATGGATTCGTCGGTCAACACCCTGGCGGCCGAGCTGGCCCCGCTGGTCAGTGCTGATGCCTGTGCCACCATCTTGCGGCGCCATAACCGGGCGATCCAGGAGATGCTGGCCAAAGGCCTGCGCGAAAAACTGAGCCTGAAGGTGGCCACCGAATGAGTGCCATGCACGACGGCTACCACCTGATGCTTGAGGCCTTCGTGCGCGGCATCGAGCCCGACTCGAATTTGTCGGTGGATGTGTGGTCTGACAAACACATGATCGTGCCCAAGGAAACCGGCGCGTCAGAGCCTGGCCAATACAAGACGTCACGCACACCACATGCCCGCATGGTGATGCAGTGCCTGAGTGCCGACCACCCTTGCAAGCGCGTGGTGGTGCGTGGTGCGTCGCAGATGCTCAAGACGCAGGTGGCGCTGAACTTTTTGGGCGAGACGGTGCACCAGCGCCCGAAGAACTTTTTGTGGGTGGTGCCGACCGGCAAGCTGCACAAACGTGCGGCCAGCCGGATCGACAAGGTGGTGGCTGCTGTGCCTGTGTTGCGCGAACGCTTTGCCCGCCCCAGCTCGCGTGTGTCGACCAACAACAATGACCAAAAAGCCTACCCGGGCGGCGCGCTGTACATCGTGACGGCGGGCGCCGCGGCCAACCTGTCCGAGCTGTCGGTGACGTATGTGGTTTATGACGAGGTGGACCGCAGCAAGGACAACGTGAATGGAGAGGGCGACCCGCGCGAGCTGACGGAAACACGCCAGACCAGCCACGAGCGCGATCGGAAAAGCTACTACCCCAGCTCGCCCACCATTGAAGGCGAAAGCCCGATCTCTGATCTGTACGTCATCGGCACCCAGCGTGAAGCCTTGGCGGAATGCATTCATTGCGGTGAAGCCCAGCCGCTGGATTTTTTTACTGAAAGCGGTACCCCCAGGCTGATTCGCAGCGACGACGGCAAACAGGCCTTTTACCCATGCCGGTCCTGCGGCGGCTTGCACGGGGAGGGCGACAAAACCCGCATGTTTGCCCGTGGCCTTTGGAGTGAAGGCGTGCCGGGTGACGGCGAGACCGAGAGCTTTGACATCAGCGGCATGTTCTTGCCGTACGGCTGGCTGCCCTGGATCTCGCTGCTCAAGCAGTACGACAAAGCCAAGGAAAAGCTGGATGAAGGCAGTGAGGAGTCGATGATCGTGTTCTACAACACGCGACTGGCACGCTGCTGGGCACGGTCAAAAGAATCCACCCGCCATGACGCGCTGATGGCGCGGGCTGAGCCGTACCGGCTGGGCACGGTGCCGATGGGCGGCCTGATCCTGACGGCGGCGATTGACACGCAGGCTTACCGGCTGGAGATGAAGGTGGTGGCGTGGGGCGAGGGCATGGAGTCGTGGGTGATCGACTACCAGGTGATCAACACGCCACCGTCTGAAGTTGCCACCTGGGAGCGCGCCGACGAACTGCTCAAGGGCCGGTACCGGCATGCCAGTGGCGCCATGCTGAACATCAGCGCCACGTTTATCGACTCGGGCGGCTCCAACACGCAGGACGTGTACAACTTTACCGCCAGCCGCAAGCGCCGCAACATCTTTGCCATCAAGGGGCACAGCCGCCCGGACCGGCCCATTTTGAGCAGCAAACCCAGCCTGGTCGACATCACCTGGCGCGGCCAGATGCAAAAGCAGGGCGCACAGCTCTGGTTTGTCGGCCCCGACACCGCCAAAGATTACCTGCAGGCGCGCTGGCACCGGGCCACTGGGCCGGGTGCGGTGCACTTCAGCGCCGATTTGCCCGAGAGCTATTACAAGGGCCTGACCGCCGAGTACCGCACCTTTGGCTACAAACGCGGGCGCAAGGTGAGCTGGTGGGAAAAGAAAAAGGGCGAAGCCAACGAGCCGCTTGACCTGATGAACTACAACCTGGCCGCCGCCTATTTTCTGGGGCTGCACAAGAAAAACGAGCATGGCTGGCAGGCGCTGCGCAACCGGCTAGTGCCCCAGGTGCTGGACTTGTTCGAGGCGCCCGCAGAGTCGGCCAGCCCGGCTGACGCACCCGCCACCGCTGACGCTGCGCCCGCCCTGCAGACGTCTGCACTGCCAGACGCCCCGGCCATGGCACCTCCAACGCGTCCGCCTGCCCACCTGATCAACAACGGCCGGATTTCGCTGGCCGGCCTGCGTCGCTAATTGTCTGCCCGTCCACACCCACCCTGAAAGGCCGTCTCATGCAAATCACCCTGGATACCAACACGGCGCAGCTGCAGGAAGCGCTCAAAATCTCCAAGGAGCAGCTGCCCTACGCCATGATGCTGGCCATCAACAAGGTGGCTGAGCAGGGGCGCAGCGATGTGCAGACCAAAATGAAGAGCGTGTTTGACCGGCCAACGGCCTGGGTCATCAACAGCATCCGCATCAAATACGCCACCAAGACTGCGCTGGGAGCGGCGCTGGCATTCAAAGACCGCAACTCGGTGGAGAGCAGTCGCACCATGGTCGAGCCGCATGTGTACGCTGGCCAGCGGCATTACAAGACAATGGAGGCGAGGCTGTGGCGCGCCAACTACTTGCCGCAAAACTACAACGTGGTGCCCGGTGCGGGTGCCACGCTGGACGCCTACGGCAACATGAGCGCGGGCCAGATCAGCCAGATACTCAACGTGCTCGGCACCTACACCGAGGCCGGTTACAACACCGCCAACAGCAAGACAGTGACGCGGCTGGCCAAGGGCACAAAAAAGACCTACGGCTTCACCTATTGGGTTAACCGGGTTGGCAGCGGCATTACCCACTTGCCGCCAGGCGTGTACAAGCGCGTCTACACCGCCTGGGGCACCAGCCTGGTGCCGATGCTGATCTTTGTCAGGCGCGCCAAATACAAGGAAGTGCTCGACTTTTACGGCATCAGTCGTGGCGCGTTTGACCGGCACTTTCCCGGCTACTTTGACACCGCATTTCAGCAGGCCATGAAAACCGCGCTGCTGAAAGACCAGGGGGCGCTGTTTTGAGCAATATCACCATGATGCATCCCAACCCCGACCCCGAACCCGACGTGGTGGCCTACACGCTGCAGATGGTGATTGCCATGGCGCCGGGTTTCAGCGCCGCGCTGGCCCGCCAGGTGGAAGAGCGCGTCAAGGCCGATTACGGCGGGCGCCGGGTGTTTGTGCCCAAGGGCGCCAAGCGGCTCACACCCGAGCAGCGCGCCGCTGTGTACCAGGACGGCCTGACCTCCATGCCCACCCAAGACATCGAGGCGCGCCACAACGTGAGCCGGGCCACCATTTACCGTGTGATGAAAGAGGGCGGCGGGCGCTTTAGCTGAAGTCGTCTCAATTTGCCCTATTTGAGACAGCCTGATTTTTTTAAAGTCAGGGCCTACCACCTAGGCACACACATGGCAGGCATCACCTTACTTCAAGCGCAAACGCAGCTCGACGCCTACCTGGCCGCCGAAACCGCTGTTTTATCGGGCCAGGCGTATGAGATTGCCGGGCGGCGGTTGACGCGGGCCAATCTGGCCGAGATCCAGGACGGCATTAAGACGTGGAACACCCGCGTCACCGGCCTGGCCCGCACTGCCGCTGGCCGCGGCCGCGCGCGCACTGTGGTGGTCGGATGATGGGCGGCACACCCAACCCGCCCCGAGGGCCAAACCCCGCGCCCCTGGTGGGCCAGAACCTGCTCGACAAAGCCATTGCTTATGTGCGCCCCGGCCTGGCGCTGCAGCGCATGCAGCAGCGCACCCAGCTGGCGTTGTCAGGCGGCTACACCGGCGCGCGCATTGACCGCGCCCAGCTCTCGCGCTGGCTACCCACGGCGGGCAGTGCCAATGCCGACACCGTGCGCGACCTGCCCATGCTGCGGGCCCGCTCGCGTGACCAGATGCGCAATGCACCGATCGCGCTGGGTGCGCTCAACACCACGGTCAGCCACGTGGTGGGCACCGGGCTGACGTACACCCCGGCGATTGACGCCAAATTTTTGGGCCTGAGTGATGCCCAGGTCGAGGCCTGGCAAGACGACGCCAAGCGCCGTTTCAAGGCCTGGGCCGAGTCGCCGGACTGTGATGCCGCCCGCCAGCTGGATTTTTACGGCTTGCAGGAACTGTGTTTTCGCAGCTTTCTGGAGAGCGGCGACGTGGCCGTGCTCACGCCGCGCATGGCGCGCAGCGGCCGCCCGGCGCGCCTGGCCCTGCAGCTCATCGAGGCCGACCGCATTTGCAACCCCGATCGCGCGCAAGACACTGACACGCTGATTGACGGCATCGAGATCCACCCGCCCACCGGCGAGGCGCTGGCCATCCACGTGGCCCGCCAGCACCCGGGCAACGCCACCGCCATAGGCAAAAACACCTGGCAGCGCGTGGCCATGCGGGGTGACAGCACCGGGCGGCGCAATGTGCTACGCCTGTTCAAGCCACTGCGCCCCGGCCAGGTGCGCGGCGTGCCGTGGATTGCGCCCATTCTGGAACCCCTCAAACAGCTCGGGCGCTGGAGTGATGCCGAACTGCACGCGGCGGTGGTCAGCGGCCTGATGGCCACCTTCATCAAGATGGACCCCGACGCCTTTGACAATTTGTACGACGAAGACGCGCAGGGCGCCATTGTGGATGCCGCCAGCAAATGGAGTGGCGAGATGGACAGTGGCAAGGCCATCAATTTGCTGCCCGGCGAAAGCATTGAAAGCCCCGCGCCGGGCCGCCCGAACCCGGCGTTTGACCCGTTCTGGACCGCCATGGTGCGCCAGATCGGCATGGCGCTGGAGATGCCGTTCGAGGTGCTGGTGATGCACTTTCAATCATCCTACAGCGCTGCCCGGGCCGCGCTGTTGATGGCCTGGAAAGCCTTTCGCAGCAAGCGCGATTTTCTGGCCAAGAACCTGTGCCAGCCGGTGATCGAGCTGTGGCTGGCCGACGAGGTGGCCGAGGGGCGCATCCACTGCCCCGGCTTTTTTGCCGACGACATTGTGCGCGCCGCTTGGTGTGCTGCTATCTGGACCGGCGACGGCCCCGGCTCAATCGACCCGGCCAAAGAAGTGGCCGCCGCGCAGGCGCGGGTGAACCTGGGCATCAGCACCAAGCAGGCCGAATCCATACTGCACGATGGTGTGGACTGGGAACAAAAGCACGAGCAGCGGGTGAAGGAAATCAATGCCGAAAAGCGCGACGGCATTTATGTTCCGCCACCCGGCAGCCCGGCAACATCGACCAATGCACCGCCTGAGCCTGATGACGCACCCGCCAAAACCGCCGCCGCGTCTTCCCGCGATGCCGCCATTGACCGCTTTCAAGCCAGCTTGGATGCCCTGGCCGCCGAGCCGCGCAGCATCACCATCAACACGCCTCCGGTCACGATCGAGGGCCATGAAATCAACGTCAACTTGCCCGAGGGTCTGGTGCAGACCGCCTACACGGTAGAAGCCACGCAAGTCAACGTGCCCGCGCCCACCGTGGTGGTGCAGCCCGCGCCCCGTGCCGCCATGCGCCAGGTGCACACCCGCGACCGCGACGGTAATTTGATCGAAACCATCACCACGCCCATCAATTAAATTATTTACAGCCCGACCCATGAACCCAACGTCTACCCAAGCCGCGGAATCTGGCGTGGCCATGATTGCCAAATCAGCGCCACCTGTGTCTGTCTCCATTGCCACGATTGTTGGCATGCCGGTGTCCGACCTGGTGTTGTGGGGCACGCTGCTGTACACCATGCTCATGATCGGGCACAAGATGCTGGCCATTTACCGGGACATCAAGCAGGGGGGGCGTGATGAGCGAAATCACCAAGATGTGGCTTGAGGCCTGGCTGGAGTTGTGGGACTTGTGGGGGTGGTTGTGAGCATTTACCGCATCGCCGTCGCCAGCCTGACCTTGAGTGCATCGGCGCTGATTGGCATCGCTGTGAGCGAGCACTATGCGGGCAGCGCCATGATCCCGACCCAGAACGACCGCCCGACGCTGGGTTTTGGTAGCACGTTTCACGCGGACGGCACGCCGGTCAGGTTGGGTGACACCACCACGCCGGTACGCGCCCTGGTGACCATGCGGGCGCACATCAGCAAAGAAGAAAAGGTATTTCAGGCGTCGCTGCCTGGCGTTGAGTTGAGCCAGGGTGAGTACGACCTGTATATGGATTGGGTGTACCAATACGGCACTGGGGCATGGCTTAAATCAAGCATGCGCCGCGAGCTGCTGGCCAACCGCCACCCCGCCGCCTGCCACGCGTTACTGCTGTACAAGCGCAGCGGCGGCTTTGACTGCTCGATCCCTGGCAATAAGGTGTGTGCAGGCGTGTGGACGCGGCAACGCAAACGGCATGCGGCTTGCATGGCCCTGCAATGAACCCCACCCTGATCATTGCCTTGGTGTCGGCTATCGTTTCTGGCTTGGCGGGCTTCGGGCTGGCATGGCAACTGCAAGCGGGAAATATCACAAAACAGGAGTTGAACCATGCTCAAGAGCGAATTGAAATACAACGGGCTGCAAGGGCGACGCTTGAGCGAAGTATGTCGCAAGTCGCGGCTGCGCAGGCTGCTTCGGCAAAGCGTAGCGTGCGTGTTCGTGTCGATTTTGATGGTAGTCGTAATGCTGGCAACGGGTTGCGCATCGCATCCACTTCCTCCGCGCGAGCCGCTTTCGACGACCCCACAGCCTGTAATTCAGTCGTCGCCGCCTACGATTCCGTGGTCGCAGCAAGCTCAGAATTTATTCAACAAATGGCGCGGGATGCTGACCAGTGCCACTCTGACATCCAATTGATGCAAGAGGCTTGGCCAAAATAAACCAAAACGTAGCTTTGCGTGGCCGAGGGGAAATTATTGTGACAGAACCATATGTAAGATTTTTTTTGACGGAGTTTGATAATGTCTGAATTTATTGATGTACCTGGTGCCACGCGCACCTTGAGCCCGCAAGCCGTCGTGCTACTCGACCCCGCCACCGGCCAGGCCTACGCGGGAGGAGGATCGTTAGTACCAGACTCCACCGGGGCGCTTTTTAATCCGGACGCCTGTAGCCACATCTACGGTTTCACAGGTGGCGATCTGACCACAGACACGGCCACAGACGGCGTCGGGACCTGGGTCAAAACCTTTGGCTACACCGCCGGCCTTTTGACCAGCGAAACCGCGTGGGTGAAGCAATGAGCATCAACCACGGACAATTAAACGCCCACGGCTACCGCCCCTCAAGTTTGACCGCCGCCGCCGGGCGCAGCCCTGTGGCGGACGCAAATGCGCGGCTTGACATTAGTTGGCTTGACGCTTTTGGTGCAACGCCAGCCAACAACATCGGCACCCCCGGCGCCGCCGGTTCCGGCGTTGGAATTTGCCCCGCCCTGCCTGACGGCTACCTGCCGCTGCCAGGTTACAGCGATGTGTTGTCTGCCAACTACGGAAATTACCAGTATGTGCGGGACGGCTCCATCACGGTGTGGGTTCCGGCATTCTGGATTCGCCGCGGCCATCCTGACAACCCCACTTATGGAATCTATGGTGTCAACAGTGTCAGCATTGTGGCCATCGACACTTTCCCTGACGACGCCACCGCCAATGCCGAGGGTTACTACCGCCACCGCGCATTCATCAACGCAGGCGCCGTTCAACCCGGTTTTTTCCGCGACAAATACGACTGTTCGCAAAACGGCACCATCGCCAGTAGCCTCCCAAATGTGATGCCCATGGTCTCCGGGCCACAACCCGAAGCCGCCACAGCCACGGTGGCGGCGCGGGTGTACACCATTTTGTCGGTGGGCACCACGGACTTTACCCTGATCGGCGCTGCCAGCAACACCGTTGGCCTGCGCTTTACCGCCACAGGTGTGGGCACAGGCACCGGCACGGTGTCGCAGCAGATTGGTTTTGTCGGCTGCACTGCCAACGGCCAGACGCCGGGCAATTTTTACTATGGCGCGCTGCAAGCGGCCAAGAGCCGGGGCAACAAGTTTTTCCCGGAAAGCGTGTTCATCGCCTCCGCCCTAAGCGACATCAGCGACTGGATTGCCCAAGCTGCCACCAGCGCCACCTACTGCGCCTGGTACGACGCTACCGGCGTGCGAAACTACCCCAAGGGCAATGACAACAGCGCGCTAAAGTCAGAGGCCGACGTGCTGCAAAACGGCGCTGGCGCGGTAACGTTCACCAGCGCAGGCGCCACCACGGTACCCTACTTTGCCAAGACCGGCAGCGGCTCGGTATTTGCGCGCACCACCCACAACGGCCAGGCTTGCGGCATTGCCGACGTGGCAGGCAACATCTACAAGATCAACCCAGGCCTGACGTGCATTGCCACAAGCAAGGCCATCACCGGCGCCACCCAGGCCAACCCGGTGGCGCTCACTGTGGCCACGCATGGCCGCACCACGGGTGACTATGTGCAGATTGACGCTGTGGCGGGCATGACGCAGCTTAACGGCAAGATTTACGTGGTCACCGTAGTGGATGCCAACACGATCACGCTCAACGGCGTGGATGGCACGGCGTTTACCGCCTGGACCTCAGGCGGCACGGTCGCCAACGGCACGTTTTACACGCTGAAAGAGTCGGTGGACATTGCCGCCGTGACATCAGGCGTTACGCTGGCTACCGACCACTGGGGTGCCACGGGCGTGGCGGCGCAGTTTGATGCGGTCACGCTCAACTTTGCCACCACGTACCCCAACAATATTTATGACCAGCGGTATGGCAATGGTGCCAATGCCGTGTTTGACATGAGTACCGCCAACGGCCGCGCGCTGGCGATGCTGGGCCTGCCCGCCGCAGCCGGCATGAGTACCGCAGGCAGCAACGCCATGGGCACCGATCGCTTTAACCAAAGGATTGTGGACATGCTCTGTGTGGTTTCTCGTGGCGGTTGGTACCTCGGCAGCAATGCCGGGTCTCGCAATCGCCATCTCGACAGCTACCGGTCGGCCGCCAGCAACCTCGTTGGCTTTGCCTGCGCCTCGTATTTGTAATGTGTCCTGAGCGATAGCGATAAGGACAAACCCACCATGGCACAAAAAACATCCATTCATGCTGAGGCCGGACTGCACCGAAAGCTGGTGCTGTTTGCGGTGCAGTTGGAGGGCTACCTGGCCCACTTTCCCAACTGCCACAAATACACCCTAACGCAAGGCATTCGGCAAGCGTTTTTGGACGTTTACAACCTGGTGACCGAGTGCCAAAAACGGTACTTCAAAAAAACAAGCCTGACCCAACTGGACGTGCGCCACGAGCAGCTGCGCATGATGATTCACCTGGCCAATGAAATGGGGCTGTTCAACTACAGCCTGAGCCGCAAGGATGCGAAGGAGCCGGGCGCGCACCGTTTCCTGACTATTTTGAAAATGGTGGACGAACTGGGCCGCATGATTGGTGGCTGGGTCAGGTCAGAAATTCAGGGGCTCACGCCCCAGAATGCGGTGGAGGCTTAACATGCTCTGTGTGATTTCTCGTGGCAATTGGAACAACGGCAGCAATGCCGGGTCTCGCAATCGCAATCTCAACAACAACCGGACGAACGCCAACAACAACGTTGGCTTTGCCTGCGACTCTATGCCATATACGCCTCATGCGGTGTGTACCGTCTGGCAAAGAGGGAGCCTCCGTCGTGCCTTGCGGCGAAATGTTTTGCAACAAACCCCTTCGGTAGCTGTCGCCAGCCGTGTTGCTGCCCTTGCGAAAATTGGGTTTGTCGCGTTATTTCAAGTCGCGGTGTTTCTTGCTGCGCTCTTGTTTGTGGCGCTGATGCCCAGTGCTGTGACTGAGAAATGCTTGCATTGGATGCGTATGCGCATGATCGCCAAGGCCATCTGCCCATGAAACGCACTGGAAACCTGTACCCGCACATCTGCACGCAAGCCGCGCTGCTGGCTGCATTCCACAAAGCCGGTGACCGCAAGCGCAGCCACCGTGCCTGTTTTGAGTTTGGCCGCAACCTGGGCACTAACCTGGACACGTTGGAGCGCGAGTTGCGAACCGGAAACTATAAACCGAAGCCATGCAACCGATTTTGGGTGACAGACGGCCGCAAGCCACGTCTGATTGAAGCGCCGGCGTTCCGCGACTTGGTAGTGCAACATGCGGTGTACGCCGTCATCGCCCCGTTGTTCGAGCGCCGTTACATCGACACCAGCTTTGCCTGTCGCGTGGGCCGTGGCACGCACCAGGCCGCCGACTGGCTGCAAGGCGTGATTCGCCAGGCCCCGCGCAGCGCATGGGTGCTGCATGTGGATGTGCGCAAGTTTTTTTACAGCATCGACCGCGACACCCTGCAAGCGCTGTTGGCGCGTGTCATCAAGTGCCAAGACACCCTGGCGCTGCTAGCCATGTTTGCTCACCGCGACAGCCCCACCGGCGTGCCCATTGGCAACTTGATGAGTCAGACCTTTGCCAACATCTACCTCAACAGCCTCGACCAGTTTTGCAAGCGCACCCTCAAGGTGCCGCACTATGGCCGTTACATGGATGACAGCATCATGCTGGCCCCCGACCGCACCACCGGTGCCGCCTGGCTGGCGGCCATACGCACGCACCTGGCTGGGCTGGGCCTGGAGATCAGCCACTACAGCCTGCACCCGGTGAAACGGGGAGCCAACTTTTGCGGATTTCGCACCTGGGCGTGCGGGCGTTTTGTGCGCCCGCACGTCATCCGCGCCATGCGCACCGACGCCCGCCGTGACCGCATGGAGGGCGTGGTGTCGCGCCTGGGACATGCACGGCGCACCTGCTCGTTTAAACCACTTTTAACTTACCTGAAGGAAAAGCACCATGACCTCTATCTACGCCTACCAAAAGTTTTCCACACCGCACACCATCATTCAAATGGCGCTGCCAGACAACCAGGGCGCGGACGACAGCCTGCGCTGCACCGAGTTGTGCACGCTTGACGGCACCACCTACGTGGCCGTGCCGGATGGATTGACGCTGCCCACGCAACCGAGCGAGATCAACCCACAGCCGGTGGCGCTGGGTGATGACCTGGTGGCGCGCATCAAAGCGGCCAGCCCGCATGTGCAACTGATTTACGAGCGCACCGAACAACAAATCCGCGGCCGCTACAGCATGAGCGACGAGGCAAAATTTGCGCGCATTGGCGTAGGTGTTGCGCTGGGGGCTTATACGTTTGAGCCGGGCGAGCAAGCTGAGCTTCTGGCGTTTGGCGACTACGTCGAGGCATGCCGGCAATGGAGCCGGGACGAAAAAGCCAAGCTGGGGCTGTAAATGAGCATGCTACTCGATGCGCTTGTGTGGATCGACCGGGTTGCTAACCGGCTGACCGGAGGGACGTTTTACGAGACCCTATCCTCCCGTGCATACCGCATGGATGTCCGAGACCATCCCGTTTGGGGATGGACTGCTGCCTTCATCAACATGCTGTTTTTCTGGCAGCCCGACCACTGCAAGAAGCAGTGGGAGCATGAGCAGGTGCATCCTTTTATTGATCGGTCCATAGACCGGGAGCGCCGCAGTTCATGAGTTTTAATCCGTGAGCACAAAAAAGAGGTACTGGCCCTGGCCGCGTTTGAGATTTTTTTAAAGTCGTCTCAATTTGCCCTATTTGAGACAGCCTGATTTTTTTAAAGTCAGGCATCATGAAATTACTCGACGTCCTGACCGCCCCATGGGCCATAGAGCCGGCCAAGCTGCTTGAGATTCAGGCCATCTATGCCACGCACTTGCGCGGTGACAAGATCGACATTGCCGCCCTGGAGGCCAAGCTGGGCCGCCCGCTGGCCAACGAGCCCAAGGGTTACGAGACGATTGACGGCGTGGCCGTGCTGGCGCTGGACGGCGTGATTGCCAAGCGCGCCAACCTGTTTAGCCAGATCAGCGGCGGTGTGAGCACCGAGCTGGTGGGGCGCGACTTCAAGGCCGCCCTGGCCGACCCCGCCGTGCACAGCATCATCCTGGCCATCGACAGCCCCGGCGGCACGGTGGACGGCACCATCAGCCTGGCGGACCTGGTGGCCGGCGCCGACAAACCCGTGGTGGCACTGGCCAGCGGCACCATGGCCAGCGCGGCGTACTGGATTGGCTCGGCGGCCAACACCGTTTACATCACCGACGCCACCACCGTGGTGGGCTCGATTGGTGTGGTGGCCACACACACTGATGTCTCCAAGGCCCAGGCCACGCAGGGCATCAAGACCACCGAGATTGCCGCGGGCAAATACAAGCGCATTGCCAGCAGCTATGAGCCGCTGAGCAAGGAAGGCCGCCAGACCATTCAGGACCAGGTGGATTACACGTATGCACTGTTTGTGGATGCCGTGGCCAAGCAGCGCGGTGTGAGTGCTGACAAGGTGTTGGCCGACATGGCCGACGGCCGTATTTTTATCGGGCAGCAGGCCATTGACGCGGGGCTGGTGGACGGTGTTGCCACCCTCGACGCGCTCATAGGCCAGCTCAATCAAGACCGCGCAAGCGGCAAACCTCCCCGCGCCGGTGTGGCGCACAAACCCAAACTTCAAGGAGCAGCAATGCCCATTACCCGTGAACAACTCGCGGCCGAGGCACCCGATGTGCTGGCCGCCGTGCAAGCCGAGGGCGCGGCGCAAGAGCGCGCGCGCATTCAGGCCATTGAGGCGCAGGCCGTGCCCGGCCATGACGCGCTGATTGCCGCGCTGAAATTTGACGGCCACAGCACCGCAGGCGACGCCGCCATGGCGGTGCTGGCCGCCGAAAAGCAGCAGCGCAATGCGCAGGCCGCCGCCCTGGCTGCAGATGCGCCCGCACCGCTGCCACTGGTGCCCGCCGCCACGGTGGAGGTGACCAAAACTGCCGCCCAGAAAGCCTCCGAGGCGCAGGCCCTGGCTAAGTCCAAGGGCATCAGCGTGGTGGCCGCGCTGAAAGAACTGGACTTTGCCTAAACCGCAAATCCCGCCCGTAAACACTTAACACCTGGAAAACATCATGTCCAAAGCCAACATTTCCATGATGACGCTCACCGTCATCGCCACCGCCGCTGTGGTGGCCAACCGCTGCATCACCCTGGCCGGGGCTTACCCCGCCGCCGCAGGCCTGGCGCTGGGTGTTACCCGCTCAAACGGCGCCATTGGCGACGCGCTGCCGGTTGACGTGCTTGGAACCGCCATTCTTGAAGCCGGCGCCGCCATTACCGCCGGTGCCACCCTGATGGTGGGTGCCGACGGCAAGGTGATCACCCACGACAACGACGGCGACAAACACGCCGTGGGCCGCGCGCTGGAGGCCGCCGCCGGTGACGGCAGCCTGCTTGAGGTGCTGCTGGTGCCGTCTGCCGGCCTGCTGGTTACCGCCGTCTGAGCCTGACGGCCCAGCCTTACCTATTTAAATTACTGGAGCACTTCAATGTCTCAACTCTCTCCCAACCAAGCCCGGGTGATCGACCCGATCCTGACCGCCGTGGCACGCGGTTACGAAAGCCAGTTCCCACTGGTGTCTGATGTGCTGTTTCCGGTGGTGCCCGTCGCCCAGCGCGGTGGCACCATCATCACCTTCGGGCGCGAGCAGTTTCAGGTGATTGACACGCGCCGCGCGCCTGGTGCAGACACCAAGTCCATCGACATCGGTTACGGCAATGGCACTTACAGCCTGGTGGACAACCGCCTGATGGGCAAGGTGCCTCTCGAGATCATGGATGAGGCATCGGTGGTGCCCGGCATCGACCTGGCCAGTGCCACCATCACCGTGGTGCAAAACAAGATGAGCCTGGAGCGCGAGGTAAACGCTGCGGCATTAGCCCGGGCCGCGGGCGCCTATGCTGTAGGCAACACAGTCACTCTAGCAGGTGCCAACTTGTGGACGGCATCCACCAGCGTGCCGTTTATCAACATCGAGGCGGCCAAAGAGGCGGTGCGCAAGAAAATTGGCCGCCGCCCCAATGTGATGGTGCTTGGCCCCGCCGTGCTGTCCGCGCTGCGCATCCACCCCAATGTGCTGGACAAGCTCAGCACCAGCACCGACCGCACACCCGCCACCGTGGCGCAGCTGCAGGCGCTGTTTGAGATTGACCGCATCGTGGAGGGCCAGGCCATCACCGACACCGCCGGCACGTTCAGCGACGTGTGGGGCAATGACGCGGTGCTGGCCTACGTGACGCCCAAGAGCCTGCAGGAAATGGGCAGCCAGAACTTTGGCTACACCTACCAGCTGACCGGCCGCCCGGTAGTGGAAGAGGCCTACCTTGACCGCGCCAAAAACTCGTTCATGTACCCAGTGAGCGATGCCAGCCAGGTGGTGCTGACCAGCGCCGACAGCGGCTACCTCATCAAGTCCGCCGTGGCCTGAGCGCCGTGATGCCATGTTTGCCGAAGACCTGAGCGTGTTCATGAACATCGCCGAATTTGCCGAAACCGCCACGCTTGACGGCGCGGTGGTGCACGGCCTGTTTGACGGCGCTTACACCCAGGCCTTTGACGGCATGGCGGCCACTGCCAGTGCCTTTACCCTGGCCAGCGCTGACTGCAGCAGCACCACCACCGCCAGCGTGCTGGTGCATGGTGGCAAAACCTACCGGGTGCGCAGCGTGCAGCCTGACGGCACCGGCATCAGCCTGTTGCTGCTGGAGCGCACCGCATGAGCCACGCACGCCAGGTCATCCGCGACGCCGTGGTGGCCGCACTCAAAGCAGCCGGAACCTTGGCGGGAACGCGCGTGTATGACACCGTGTACGACCCGCGCACCGCCTTCCCAGCGTTGTGTGTGGAAGACGCGGGAGAAGACCAGGCCGTGGTCAACAACTACCACGCGGGCCGGTCCGCCCGCCGCATTGACCGCACGCTAAGCCTGGCCGTTACGGCCGAGGTGCAGCAGGCCAGCAACTATGCCACCACCCGCGACAGCTTGCTGGCGCAGGTAGAAACCGTGCTGGCCAGCCTGGTGATTGCCGGGGTGAAAGACATTGCCCCGGCAGGCTACCGGCCCGACCTGAGTGTGGCCGGCGACCTGCCCATCACCATTGGCCAGCAGCGTTTTGCCATCACCTACACCACCGCGCAGGGCAGCCCTGGCGCCCCCTTGTAAACCATTTTTTTGAAAGAGCAACACCATGTCCACCGCAGAAAACGCCAAGCTTGAATACGAAGCCGGCCAGGCCGCCACCGCCATGAGCGCGCTGACAGATTCGGGCGACAAAACCATTTTCAACAGCGCCGCCAGCCTGTGGTCTGGCAAGACCGGCGCCGCCCCGGTGGTGCGGCCCAATGGCCTGCTGACGGGCGGTGTGATCACGCCAGACGCCACCAACAACGCCGTGAACGTGGCCGCGCTCACCTGCAACCTGGCCGGCGTGGTGACCAGTGTGGGCGCACAAGCCGCCGTGGCCATCACGCGCCCGGCCACCAATGTGGCCAAGGTGTCTTCGGTGACGGTAACCAGCGCCGGGGCTGTGGCCGTGGTGGCTGGCACTGACAGTTTGAGCGCCGCCTTCAGCGAGGTGCGCGGCACTGCAGGCGGCCCGCCGCTAATCCCGGTGGGCAGTATCGAGATTGGCCAGATCCGCCTGGTCACCAGCGCCGCCGCCGCCATCACCACCGACCAGGTGTTTGCCGTGGTGGGCACGCACAGCGAGTGGGCCAATTACCCGCTGTACAACGTGAACTACGACCTGGGCAAAGTGACGTTTTTGAGCGCGCTGCCCGCCATTCACACCGGCAACGTGGCCAAGGGCGTGTATGCCAGCTATGCCGCGCCGATTTTTGCCGAGGTATCACTTGCCAGCGACTTCACCGCGCCCGAGACCAGCCACAGCGTGACCAGCACACAAATCTACGGCACCACGCTGGGCAGCACCAGCAAGAGCCTGGGGCAGGGCGGATTTACAGCTTACCTGGAAGACGGTGTGACCGACGGTCTGGTGGCGAGCAAAGACGCGCTGCTGTGGTTCCGCTTTTACCCGGACCGCTACAAGAGCCCCTACCTGCTGACGCAGGGCAAGCTGGGCATTGCGCGCACCTTCCCGGCCGGTGACACCATCAAGGCGGCGTGCACCATCAGCGCGACCAAGACCGCCACCGAGGTGGCTTGATGAGCTTTAACGCCGAGGCCTTCACGGCCGCCGAGTTCACCGCCCGCACCGAGAGTGTGACGGTGCCGCAGCTGGCCGAGTTTTTTGCCGAGGGCACGCCGCCCGTGTTCACGGTGCGGGGCCTGAGCGCCAGCGAGCTGCAGCGCGCCATCGAGGTGGGCACGCGCCAGAACGGCATCGACACGGTGATCAAGGCCATCAGTTCGCAGAAGGACCAGGTGGCGCAGATCCGCAAGGCGCTGGGCATGAATGCCGACGTGCCGGGCGAGATTGCCAAGCGTATGGAGATGCTGGTGCAGGGCTGCGTGGCGCCGAAGCTGACCCATGCCGCGGCGGCCAAGCTGGCCGAGGTGTGCCCGATCGAATTTTATGACATCACGAACAAGATCACACTGCTCACCGGCCAGGGGGGCAGCCGGGTAAAGCCGCCGCCCTCTTCGCAGCCGGCGTAGGCCTGGTGCCCTCGCTCCAGCTGTGCGAGATGCGGGGAGGGTTTTTATACCAGCACCGGCCTGATCTTTTTCCGCAGGGGTTTTTGACCCCTGACGAGCTGGCCGTGTGGAGCCTGTGGTACGAGCAAAAGGAGCAGCTACTTAGCTGATTGACACGTGGCTGACATCACCAAAGCGGTAGAGATCATTTTTGGCGTGGTGGACAACACCGGCAGCGGGTTGTCGAGCGTGGGTGCGGGCATCAGCAACTTTGCCGACCAGGCGCAAAGCGCCATCAGCCCGCTCAACAAGATGGCCGATGCCGTCAAGCTGACCGACACCGCCATTGTGGCGCTGGGGCTGGCGTTTGGTGGCGCGGCGCTGAACGCCGCCGGGCAGTTCAACGGCAAGATTGCCGAAGTGGGCACGCTGTTTGGCGGCACCACCGAGCAGGTGAAGACTTTCCGCGACGGCGTGGTTGACTTTGCCAGCGACTCCACCAAGGGGTTGGACGACATCACCGGCGCGCTGTACACCGCCGTATCGGCCGGGGTGGCCTGGAGCGACGCGGTGGGCTTTGTCAGCACCTCGGAAAAGCTGGCGGTGGCAGGCCAAGGTGACCTGACCAGCAGCACCAATGTGCTGATTGGCAGCATGAACGCCTATGGCGCGGCCGCTGACGAGGCCGGCCATTACAGCGACATTTTGATGCAGACCGTGCTGCTGGGCCAGACCACGCTGCCCGAGCTGGCCCAAAGCCTGGCCATGGTGACCAGCACCGCCGCGGCCGCCGGCATCAGCTTTGCCGACGTGAACGCCGCCGTGGCCGCCCTGACTGCCGCCGGTGTGCCCACCAGCCAAGCCATGACGGGCATTCAGGCGGCGATCAGCAACATCATCAAACCGACCAAGGATGCGCAAGAAACCGCCGCCGGGCTGGGCCTGAAGTTTGACGCTACCGCCCTGGCCAGCAAGGGTTTTGACGGCGTGCTGAAAGAGGTGTACACCACCACCGGTGGCAATGTTGAAGTGATGGCCAAGCTGTTTGGCAGCATGGAGGGCCTGAAGACCGCCACCGCGCTAGGCGCCGACAAAGCCGGTGTGTATGCCAAGGCGCTTGACGCCATGGCCAATAGCGCGGGCTCTACCGACAAGGCGTTCCAGGTGCTGGCGCAGAACTGGGATGCGCAGCTGAAAAACATGACGACAAACTTCGACTTGTTCATGGTTTCAGTGGGCACCAAGCTCAATGAGAATGGAGAATTTGCCGGACTACTCAAGAGCATGACCGACATCTTGAAGAACGTGCGCTTTAGCATCGACGCGGGTGCTTTCGACAGCGTGTTCGACACCCTGCAGGGCCTGGCCACGCGCCTGAGTGACTTCATGGCCGGCATTGCCAAAAACCTGCCGGCCGCGCTGGAACAGGTTGACTTTTCCAAGTTCAATGCCGCGCTGGTGAACCTGGCCGACAGCCTGGGCGGCATGTTTGACGGCGTGGACTTGAGCACCCCTGAGGGCCTGGCCGACGCCATCCAGCTGGTGGTTGACAGCATTGCCAACTTGCTCAACCAGGGCGCCGGCATTGCTCAGGTGTGGGCCAATTTGATTGAAAAAGCATTGCCGCTGGTCAAGATTTTTAGCGACATGAGCCAGGAGTCGGCAACGGCCAGCGGCAAGCTGTTGGGCCTGGGCGATGTGCTGAACGTGCTGCTGCCCGGCCTGGGCGCCCTGGGCAGCGCCATTGGCTCGGTGGGCAGCGGGTTGGAATTATTGGCCGGTGCAAGCTTGCTGAAAACCGTGACCGGCATGGGCAGCATGAGCACCGCTGCTGGTGTGGCTGGCACTGCTGCCGCGGCATTGGCTACCGCGCTGGGGCCGGGCGTGCTGTTGGGTGCGACAGGTGCTGCCGGATATGCCGTGGGCACGGTGCTTAACACCGCCATCAACACTGCCGTGAAAAGCCTGACCGGATCGGGCAGCCTGGGTGGGCTGATTTATGACCTGACGCACGACACCGACGAATTAGCCAAAGCGGCCCCGGTAGGTGCCGACGGACTGAAAAAAATTGGCGATGCCGCCAGCGATGCCGCAGACCCAACCAAGCGCCTGCGCGACGAGGTGATGGAGCTGCGCAGCGCAGCTACCGACACCAGCAAATTCATCACGCCCTACAACGACGCCCTGGTGACCGCCGGCATTGCCGCCGGCGAGGCACGGCTGAAAACAGAGTTTCTGGCGCAGGCGCAAAAAACGCTGAAAGACCCAACGCTTGAAAATAAAACCGCGCTCAATGAGCTGGCCGCCACCTACAAAGACACCGCCACCTGGGCAGGCCACACGGCCGACGCCAGCAATACCATCAAGACGGCCTATGAGCAGCTGTACCCGGTGGTGGCTGCCAACAATGACCGGCTCAAGACCAGCGCCGGTGTCATGGAAGAGCTGGGCAAAAAAACCGACCTGACGAACAAGGACCTGCTTGAGCTGGCCAAGCTGACCAAGGATGCCGAGGTGAAGCTTGCCGCGCTGGCCAGCAATGAGCGCATCAAGAACATCGAAGCCAATGTCAGCCTGAACATTGCCAACTTGGAAGCCAACACCAAGATTGCCACAGCACTGATCGAGGGCATCAGCAACACCATCACCAGCACCGGGGATGTGCTCGGCGGCTTGTTTGGCCAGTTCAAAGACTTTGATTCCATGGGCTTCAGCCAGCAGTGGAAAATTCAAGATCAAATCGACATCGAAAACAAATTACGACAGGATGCTTTTGACCTGCAAAAGAGATTGACGGATGCGCAAATAGATATGATGCAGGCACAAACAAACGCACTGGTAAATGGCGACAGCCTGATCAAGATCGACGGCTCCGGCCTGGCGCCGCACCTTGAGGCCTTCATGTGGGAGGTGCTGAAGGCGGTGCAGGTCAAGGTGAACAGGGACGGCCTGAAACTGTTGCTTGGGGTGTAGCCATGAGAATCGTTTTATCAGCCATCACCTTTGACCCGGTTGGCGTGGTCGCCATCAACACCGTGCCAAGGCAAACATTTGGCGAGAGCCGCCGACGCATGAACCGGGTAGCTACGCTGGACGGAGGCAGCGTGTTCAACGATTTTGGATTTTCCGAGAGCGACCGCACGGTGAAGCTGGCCTGGGAACCGCAAAGCGCCCAGGACGAAGCCGCCATCGAGAGGCTGTTGATGCTGTACACGCAGCTGCACCTGGCGACGCCGAAGGGATTTTTTGTGGTGGCGCCCGAGGTCTACACACCGGGCGATGCCGAGTCGACGCTGAACCTGTTGGTGGTTCGCAAATTGAGTTAATTTTTTAGGAGTATATATACATGCCCGCACCTAGTGTTCAAACCTACAGCGTAGCCGCCAAAGTGGCCAGCAATACATCTTTTCGCGACCTGCTTGATGCGGGCGTAGCCGCCGGGTCCATCAATATCCGCGATGCAGCCGATGTGCTGCTAGCGAAGATTCCACTGACCGACCCGTGCGGAACGGTAAATGGCGCCACCGGCCTGCTCACCATTACCCCGAACGGGCGCGACGAGAGCGCCGACGCATCGGGAACAGCCGCCTATGGCGAGTTTTGCGACAGCGCCGGGCTGGTGCACTTGAGCCTGCCGGCGCAGGCGGGCGGTGTGGCGGTGATCGGCAAGGTGGTGCTGAACACGTTGACCGTGGTGGCCGCCGGACCGGTCGAGGTGGTCAGCGTGACCATCGACTAAGGGGGCGCCATGACGTTCATCATTGCCGACCGGGTCAAGGAAACCAGCACCAGCACTGGCACGGGCGACATCACGCTGGCTGGGGCCATGACGGGTTTCAGTGCGTTCAGCGCGCGTTGCGCCGTGGGTGACACACTGTACTATGCCATTCAGGCGGTGGATGCGGGTGGCACGCCCACGGGCGAATGGGAGTGCGGCCTGGGCACCTACAGTGCAGCCAATACCCTGACGCGCACCACCGTCACCAGTAGCAGTAGCAGCGATGAGGCGGTGAGCTTTGAGGCGGGCACCAAGCAGGTGTTCATCTCTATGCCCGCGGTGCAAGTCGCCGCGGCAGTCGAGAGTGTGATCACGCTAGTTGTATCTGATGAGACGACGGCGTTGACGACGGGTGCGGGAAAAATGACAGTCAGGACGCCGTTCGCAATGACGCTCACGGCGGTGCGAGCCAGCGTGAACGCAGCGCCAACAGGCTCATTGCTGACCGTCGACATCAACGAAGCCGGAACTTCGATCCTGTCCACCAAGCTGACGATTGACGACTCGGAGAAGACCAGCACCACGGCCACCGCGGCCGTGGTTATTAGCGACCCAGAGCTGAGCGACGACGCGGAGGTGTCAGTCGACGTTGACACCGTCGGCTCCACGTTCGCCGGGGCCGGGCTCAAGGTCTACCTGATCGGCCGGAAATTAAATGCGTTCGGGATTAGGGCTGCTTATGCCATATTCGGCTATGGCACCACGGGCGGCACCAATGCTGTATCGACGACCAACCTCGTCTCTAGCGCGGGCGTTGTTGTGGCTGACACAACTGGGGTCGGCTCAATAAGGTATGGTCTGGCCGCAGCAGGCTACGGCGTTGGCCGCGCTATATTTGGCTACGGATACAACGCCACGAACGGCCAGATGTCTACGACCAACCTGGTCTCCAATACCGGTGTTGTTGCAGCTGACACAACCGGCGTTGGATCGGTAAGGATTTACCGCGCCGCTGCAGGCTACGGCACCGACAAAGCCATATTCGGCTACGGTAGCTTCACATCCACGACCAACCTGGTCTCCAATACCGGTGTTGTTGCAGCCGACACAACCGGCGTTGGCACTGCACGGCGCCAGCTGGCCGCTGCAGGCTACGGCGCTGACAAAGCCATATTCGGCTATGGCTACAACGATGATGTCTACATCAATGTATCGATGACCAACCTGGTCTCCAATACCGGCGTTGTCGCAGCTGACACAACCGGTGTCGGCACCGCACGGTACAACCTCGCCGCAGCAGGCTACGGCACCGACAAAGCCATATTCGGCTATGGCACTACGGGCGGCACCAGCGCAGTATCAATGACCAACCTGGTCTCCAATACCGGTGTTGTTGTAGCCGACACAACCGGCGTTGGCACCGCCAGACATGGCATCGCTGCGGCGAGCATCGGCACCGGCAAAGCCATATTCGGCTATGGCGCTACGGGCGACGGCACCAACGCAGTATCAATGACCAACCTGGTCTCCAATACCGGTGTTGTCGCAGCTGACACAACCGGTGTCGGCACCGCACGGAGCCTGCTGGCCGCTGCGAGCATCGGAGCATAAACATGGCAAGACTCAATTCAGAATTCAACTACCGTTACCAGGTCCTCGGCGAAACTGTCTGGGCCAAGATCAAGACGCTGCAGGAGTTTCTCGGGGGCCGCAAGCGCGCAGCGGTGCTGGAACAGGTGGCAGCACTCAAGTATCAAGCGAAACTTGCAGAGCTGCAAGACCTGAAAAACAACGACGCACGGCCCTGTTTGATCCTCAACCTAACAGCCGAAATCCTGGAGTTGGAATCGTTTCACACCGTGCAGGAGGAGTCATTCCGTCAGAATGAGGAAGAGATCGCCTGTCTTGAGCGCTTGCTGAAAGAGTACTCTGATATTGCCGAACCGACGCGCATCCCGGGCTACACCGACGAACAGATGTTCGAGGCCAACGCCGCCAACGAGTTCACCGCCGTGGTCGGGCGCGAGATCCAGGCCGAAATTATCGCCAACGGCAGGCCGTCACCAGCCAAGCTGCACAACGCCATGAGCAACCCGTTCACCTTCCGGGCACTGCAAGAAGTCGGCCTGATACCGGCAGACGCTGTGCTGCTGTCGCCCAACAACGACCCGCTGCGCATCAGCCTGGTGGCACCTGAGCAGCAAACGCTCATTGGGCCGTAAGCCATGAGCCTGGGCAGTGCATCCATTGGTGAGTCCGCCCTAGGTGCGCCGGCTGATAGTGGCGTTCCTTACCCGTTGGCGCGCATTGAAGCGACCGGCCCGCTGGGGGCTGGCGCGGTGCTGGGTAACATAGTTATTGTGGTCCGCACGGACGCCACCGGACCGCTGGGGTATGGTGCGGTGCTGGGTAACACGATTATTGTGGGCAGCATGGCCGCCACCGGCCCACTGGGTTCTGGTGCTGCGCTGATTAATCATGACTTCAGCGCCGCGCTGGGCGATGCTGTTACCCGTTGGGTAATGGACTTGATCACGCCAACCGGCACGGTGCGCGTGCCCATCAGCAGCTGGCAGGCGACGCTGCAAAGCGGGTCGAGCAGCTATGTGCAATGTGTGGTGCCCGCCTGCTTGAATTGGGTGAACGTCATCAACGCCGCGACCGAATTTGTGATTTTCCGGTGTGCCGACGTGCCAGGCACGGCGCTGACCATCGAGTACGAGATGGCCCGCTCTGCTACTGAGCAGGCACGGTACAACCAGGGTCCGCAGCGCTACACCTGCACCATGAGCGGCTACCCTGACGCCTTCGCATCCAGCATCGACCCACCTGTGGCCTACGACCGCCAGCTTGCAGGGGTGCGCTCTATCAGCAGTGGCTCTGGTTTGCGGGTGCGATGCGCCATTGACTGGCTACTGCGACCAGGACATCGGGCTTATGTGGGTGCGGTGCCTTTTGTGGTGCGCTACATCAATTACTATGCGCTTGAGTCAGACGGCTATATGGACGTGGGGGAATAATGGGCAAGGGTACCATTGCCAGCGGCGGCACGGACGGGTTGTACCAGGTGACGCTTGACTATGGTCAGGCGGCGCGTGATGCGCGGCTGGCAAAAATCAATTCCGATCTGGCCGCGCTGGTGAGCAAGATAGCCGCTGCACAATCCTCGTTGGACGCGCAGCAGGCAATTGAGGATGCTCAAAAGGTGGTGGTGGATGCGGCGATTGATGCTTACATCACAGTGAGCAATACGCCGGAAGCTCCCGCATCAGCGCTTGAAAATACCTTGAAAAATTACACTGATGCTGCAACGGCATTGGCAAAAATAAAAGGCGATACCGCAGCCCTGCGTATCCCGTTGGATGTGCTGAAATCTGAACAGGCGCAGCTCAAAAAAGATCAATCGACATGGACTGCGTTGGTTTTGACAGAGACCGTATCCGCATGGTGCGCCGACCTGACCGAAGACGCCAGCGGCCAGGTGGCGACCATTGAAATCCCCGGTGAAAACAAGTTGGTGCTGATTGCGCCTGCCGCACCCGCACCCGGCCCGGCAGACGGCCTGCTGACGGCGCGCGAGGTGCAAAGCCAGGAGCAGGTGTTTTGGAACGCCGCGGTGTTGCCGGGCTGGCAGAAATACAAACCCACTTACCGGCGCGGCACCATCACGGCGATTGACTACGACGCCGACACGGCCAATGTGACGCTGTTCGATGACGTGTCGAGTGCGCAGCAACTGCCGATCAACCAAACGGCCAATTTAACCGCTGTGCCGGTGGATTACATGCAGTGCGACGCCGAGGCGTTTGATGTGGGCGATGTGGTGGTGGTGAAATTTACTGGGCAGGATTGGGCCAACCCGAGGGTGATTGGGTTTTGTGACAACCCGAAGGAATGCGGCGCGGCTGCGGGCTGGTTTTTCAGCGGTGCGCCGGGCAGTTATGGTGACTGGTCGCACGGGCGCGGGGGGGGGGATTACGAGTGGACCGCCAGCAGCAGCAAACGGGGCGGCAATGTGTCTTACACCAGCGCGCTGGGCACGGTGTCATGGTGGGGGTCGCAAGGCATCACCTGCGGATCGTTGACGCCTTCCACGGGTGGCTCTGTGTTTTACCGGGGCTTGAACATTGGCGTGGGCGGCCTGGTGCTGGGCGCGGCCCTGGCCAAGGTGGGCAATACCAAATACATTGTGGTGCTGTCGCTGGTGACGTACTTGAACGCTTATGTGCTCATCAAGGTCCACGCCACCACGCTGGCCGCCGCGGTGATTCAGAGTTTCCCGGTGCCAGCTGGGGAAATTGCCTTTAGCTGGAATGCGGTGGCGGGAAAATATGCGTATGCCAAAGCACCCGTGTTTTTTGATGAGTTGACCGGGCTGAAAGGTGCCACACTGGTGTACCTTGATGGTGTTGACGACGCCCGGCCACGGACTTGCGAGTATGTGGTTAACGCCGACCTGACCGGCGCGACACGGACCGTGGGCGCGCCGCTGTACATTGGTGAGGGGTCGAGCTCACCCGATAGCTATTCACAAACGCTGCGTATTTATGCCGCTGCTTATTACGATGTTGCCGGGGACTTGCAGACGGCTTATGCTGAGTGCACCAGCGCGGGTGGGGAGACTTTTACCGAGACCTTGGATGGTGATGGCTACACCATCTATGCATTGCACACCTACACCGGGGCTTGGACCGGGAGTGTCGTTTGTGGCAGCGAGACTTGGTGGACAGGCACGTCGTCGCTCATATGGACCTACACGCTAGAGCAGCAATTGGCTTACCCCGTATGGTCGCTCAGGACCACAAACCGCGGCGTTAGTTTGGATGGCGTGGCCGATATGGGCATGGACCCCAGCGACAAGTTGGGCTACAACGTGCGCGGGTTCGGCTTTAATGTGTTGTGCCTTGACCCAAGAAACCCCAAGAGCCTGGTGGTTGAGGGCCTGTTTGGCAGCGGAGAATACATTTTTACCGAGCGAATGGACAACCCGGCGCCGGATGTTTTTTACTTCACCAATACCACTGTGGCAGACGCTGCGGCCAATGACTACAAGGCTGTTGGCGAGGCGAGCGTGGTCATTTTGACGGATGCCTATGAGCATACGGCAACGATGGACAAAGGCTCACCCAGCGGGGCCATGACGGCTGATTATGCAGGCCCGGTGATTGCGCTTGGGGTGGTTGACATCAGCGCCGCCGGCTTTTCCAGGGGCGGCTATGTGTCGGAATTGTTGTCACACTGCAACGCTGTCAACAAGACCAATGTGGTACTGTTGGTGCCAGCCAAATTAGGCAGCCCGTTTGTGATGGTGGCCACTGATTTCACGCCCGCCACCCTGCTGGGTGCCAGCGGGCTGGCGCTGCCCACCAGCATTTACAGCGGCACGTCATTGCTGGTTGGGGTAATTGCGTAGGGCTAAATCGTGCAGCTTTTTTGAGACTTTGCACAGCAAAAGCGGCACCCTTGCCGCATGGCATTTACCACCACCGACCTCGCGGCCATTGATGCCGCCATCGCCTCAGGCGAATTGACCGTTCGCACCGCGGACGGCAAACAAGTCACGCTGCGCCAGATACGCCGAGGTAGCGATCCAGGTCAATCAGATTCTGGACATTAAGGAGGCGCGGCAACCGCCAAAAAAATGATGCGAAACTACTGGATATTAGACAGTTGTCTAATAAAACGTCCAATAAAGCAAAAAGCCGGCTATTGTTTATGTAGCGGGCTTTTTAGTGGCTATGAGCCTTGTAAGTGGCTCCTCGACCTGGGCTCGAACCAGGGACCTACGGATTAACAGACGGCCAGCCGATGTACCCGCCAGACCGCATGGATGCTGGATTCTTTGAAATTTTTGTCTAATATTTTTTGTGTATGGACTATGGGACTAGCTAGGGGAATTGTGAGTTTTTGGGTCTCAGACTACTGGATATTAGACAGCGCGCGGTGGCTCGGATGCTGCCCGGTAGCCAGCAAAAATAGCGCCCACGCCGCCGGGTGCAGCTTGTTTTTGCCATTTTCGGCGTCCTGCCATCCCCTACGGCTGTAGCCGATCATATCCGCGGCCTGCTGCTGGGTCAGCTTGGCGTTAAACCGCGCGCCAAAGATGTCATCCAGTGTGGGTTGTTTGGGGTCGAGCAGGGAGATCATGCGGGCCTCAAATCAGGATTGCGCGTGAGCCAGGCCCAAGCCCCGCAACGCTCGAAGTCGCCCAGCCAATCCACCGGACCATCGTAGGCCGCGATGCTGGGGTGCACCGCCACCGCGCACCAGGGCGTGCCGGTCTGCTGCAGGCCCGTCACGCTGCCGAACGCACTGGTCAGCATACCCCATAGCGCCGTGCCCTGACGTGAGCGTTGCGCTACGCCAAATGTCACCAGCGGCATGGTCTTGCCCGCGTGCGGCTGGCCCTGCTGGTGCGGCCCGACGGGCGCCACCACGGTTACCACCAGCCCGCCGTCTTGCACAAATGCCTGGGCGGAAAAATGGCTGATCGACGGCACCGGCAGGGCGTGTGTTTTTCCGCTGTTGATGGTGGACGGCAGCCAGTCGGCCAACAGCTGCGTGACTTCGGGCGCTACGTCGGCCCGCTTGGTTCGGGCGACGTGGCCGGTGTTGATGGTGATGTGGTTGATGAACGTCACGACTTTGATCGAAGCTCGACGGGAATGTGTTTAAGCACCCGCTCCGGTCCGAAAATCACGTAAGAACTTTTGTAAATCGCGATTGACATCGCATACGCCGCAGCTTCTGCCGGATCACGCCCAGCGTGAGTTGTTGAAAATGTTCGCCCTGTGCCGGTTTTGTGATCGCAGCAATAGCGTCCAGGCATTGACGCCATCTCTGTGATTGTGATGATTGTTGTCATTTTTGAGTTGCTTGGAAATGATAAGCAATCAGCATGCGATTGAATGAGTCTGTCTTTTCTGCTTTTTCAATCCAAAGCGGTGCAATATCGTCAGCGCCGCTATCAATAGAAATTTGAGCTTGCTGGCGGTCTGCTTCTGCTTCCGCTTGTGTTTGAACAATGATGTCAGCAACACTTTGATCAACAAGATACTCAACGCCGTCGACGGTTACTGTGGCTTGTGTCATTTTGCTTCTCCTGCCTGCTACCCGAGGCGTAGGGGGTTGGCTTGATTGCCTGCCCATGAGTCATATTTTAAGCACGTTAAATGTGCTTTGCAACAACTATTTAAATTATTTTCTAGGTGTTTACCCTAGCCCATCGCCACAAGGTTGGCCGTAGCCGTCTCCCGCCACCTTTGCTTGACGTAGATCTCGGTGGTGTGCTTGTCCTCGTGGCCGCAGAGCTGCTGGATCTGCTCGATCGGGATGCCTGCCTGCCACATGTCGGTGGCGCCCTTGCCCTTCAGGTCCCGAAAGCCAAACGACGGCATGGCGTCTTGCCCGGCAGCCTGGCGCAGTTTGTTGGCCTTGGTGATGCTGCGTTTGAGCATGGCGCTCAGGCCATCGTAGCTGTACGCCTCACCCAGGCGCGTGCGCACAATGGGTTGCTTGAGCTTGGTGACGGTGCCCATGCCCTGGCGGATCAGGCCGTCAAGCTCGGGCGTGAGCAGTACCTTCATCCACTTTTTGGTCTTGCCCTGGCGAAAGTGCAATTTTCCCTGGCCGTCTTCGGTCAGCAGCACCTCGGTGGTCCAGGTGATGATGTCGCTCTCGGGCCGCTGCAGCGTGCGGTAGGTCAGCTCCATCATCAGCCGCACCGACTTGTGCGCTACCGCCCACACATCGCGGTATTCGTCGTGCGTCACATAGCGGTCGCGCTTGGCCTCGGGGTTGCGCTTGATGCCACTGGCGCGCAGGCAGGGGTTGATCTTGAGGCCCGGCACCTTGCCAGTGCGGATCAGCCAGCTCATGCAGCTGCTTAGGGCAGCTTTTTCACGATTGGCGGGTACCGGGCGGCCCAGCTCGGCGTTGGTGTCCAAGAAATCTTGCACCATGTCGGGGTCCAGGTCCAGCGGCGTCATGGGCGGCGCGAAGAAGATGCGCAGCGCGCCTGGCTTGGCGGGTGTGATCGGGTTTTTGGCGGTGGCCACGCGCTCAGGCGTGCCCTTGATGGCGTTGGTGTAGTCGTCCAGCGTGCGCGGCGACAGGGTTTTGGCCTCGACCTTGGCCGCGCAGTGCACCAGGAACATGTCGAGCCAGTACACCAGTGTGCCAAATTCGCCGTCGGGGTCGTTGAACAGCCGCGCCTTGCGATTGGCGTCCATCTTGTCGGCGCCCAAACGCTCCCAGCGGCCGTCGCGGTGCACGTAGTAATACGCACCGTGCTTGGCGTACACGCGGGGCTCCAGCCCGGTGTCGGTTGATTTGCGTTTGCGGCCCATGGCGGCCATGTTACGCCGCTGCCCGTTGTTTGCCAAACAGCGCGACCAGCGCGGCCCGGTTGGTGTGCACCGGCGTGGTGTTGGTGGGCAGGGTGTCGATCTGCCTCAGGCCCGACAGCACCGATTCGGCATGCGCCCGCATCACCAGCGGCCGGCCGTTGGGTTTGGTGGTGACGGTCAGGCCCTGGGCGCGCAGGTAGCGCACCTTGGCGGCGTTGTTGACCAGGCCGGCGCAGATGTCGTCGACTTCCTGGTCGGTGTACCAAGGGGTCGTAGTCTGTCCAATATGTTGTTCATTTCCACCACTCATAGCCTTCTCCATCGCAGTGTTCGCAGGGCCGAAGGTGTGGCGGGTCATTTTTGCTCCAATGAAGTTTGCGGGCACTTGCCAAATGCCCGAACGCACACGTCGACGTCGATCAACCCAACCGCTCCGGTGAGCCAGATCAGCACGACAAACCAGCCGATGTATTTCATGATTCGACCCCCATCAGACAAGCGGCCTTAAACCCAGCCTGAGCCACCGCCGGCGCGACAGCGGCGGAGGTGGCTACTGGCTGCTCACCGGCCCCGTCGATGCCCTGCGCGTCAGCGCCTGGATTGGTTTCCTCTTGCGCTTGCATCGCAGCGGCGATTTGGGCCTTGGCTTCGGCTTCGGTCGTTTTTGGCTTCTTGCCCCCGCGCCCCTTGGCTTGCGCAGCAGGGGTTCCTGTGATGGGAGATTTTTCAGGGGTGATCACCTTGACCTGGTCGGTCACCCTGAAACTTTCCTTGTCCTGGCCAGCCTGCACCAGCACAGTCAGCCAGCGCGGCATCAAGCCACGGCCAGTCCAGGTTTCACCATTGGGGCCACGGTAGCCGATGGCGGTGATGTCGTGGCCAGTGCTGCCTTTGAGCTGGGCTTTAAGATTTTTGAGTTCGGCGGCGTATTCGTCTTGCACTGTGTAGCGCGTGTCGCTGGCCATTTCGTCAAGGTCAACCCCCACCTCTTTTGCGAGCGCGTTCAGCAGCGTTGGCTCACAAGGTTCGGAATAGAAATATCCAGGGCAGTCGTCCAGCACCATAAACAAAGCCAGCGCCTGATATAGGCTGGCAGAGTCACAACGCTGCACATGCAAGCGCACCTGGGTGGTCTGTGCGTCTTGCACGCCGCCGGTTGTTTTGCTATCTTCCGGCTTCATCAGATCCAGACCAAACACCTTGGCAATGGTGGCGGTAGCTCTCATTTCTTTCACTTGGCGCAACCACCATGCTCGAAGCAGGCCGCCACATACCAGTTTATCTGCCACCGCGTCATCGCAGTCATGCACCACGTCGGCCAGTACCTCAAACGCGTCTTCTCGGAAGCGCTTGGTGATCTCTTTCTGCATTTTGTCCTGCAGCCGTTTGATGTCGCCTTCGATGTCGTCTTTTTTGGCCGCCTTGACTCCCGCTGCCTTCACCAGCCCGCGGGCCAGCAGCATGGCCTCGGCCTCATCGGTGGGAACGGCGGCAATGAGTTCCCTGGTCCAGGGGTTCTCGATCAGCACGGGCGCCGGGGCATCGTCGCCCAGCAGGGCACCCAGCAGGCGCGGCTGGCCGTCGATGGTATCTTCACGCACTTGGGTCAACGGACTATAGCCGTCGATGTAGTCGCCGTCCGGGTCGCAGATGTCGACCGCATCATCGCCGTCAATCAGCGTCATGCCGCGCTTTTCAGCGGTGGCCACGATGTTGGCGCGGTGGCAGGCTATCTTGGCCCGGAAACAAGCCGGGTCGGTGCAGATGTCCACACTCTGCACGTCGGAAAACAGATCCGGGTTGGCGCCGGTGCGCTTCGGGCAGGTGGCGCAGTTGCCGGCGGAAGGTATCAGCTGCGAGTCGGAAATATTGAATGCGGCCCGGTCCAGCTTGAGCATCACATTGGCCTGCAGCCAACTGGAAAATGCACGCAGGCTGCACACCTCGCCCCGGTAGTCCACCCGCGTAGCCTCGGCCAGCGCCTTGGTTTGCAGGATTGTGTCAGGGATACGGGCGATGAGCAGCGCCCGGCTGGCGTCGATCTGGCCGGCGCGCATGGCCTCTTTGCATTCCATGCTCAGGGCGAGCAGCTTGAGGCGCCCAAACACGTAACTGCGGCTTCGCTTGATGCGGTCGGCTAGCTCATTAGCCGTCATGGGCGCGGCGGTCATGAGCTGTTCATAGCCCTGGGCTTCTTCCAGCGCGGTCAGGTCTTTGCGCTTCAAGAAGCTGATCAGCTGGATTTCCATGACTTGGGTATCGGTCAGGTCCCGGATCATGGCCGGGATGGTGTCCACACCGCCCTGACTGCTGCCACGCCAGCGGCATTCGCCCTCGACAATTTCGTGGGTGACACCACGATCGGTATCGGCCACACGGTGGCCTGGCAGGGGCCGCACCAGGATGGGCTGGATCACGCCGGTGGATTGGATGGACAAGGCCAGCTCGGAGATCCAGGCCGGGTCAAAAATGGTGCGCGGATTTGTCGTGCTGGGGACCAGCGCGGCGCATTTGAGAGTAGCGAATGTGTTTTGCATGGTGGCTCCAAAAAGTTCAGCATCCAACGCCCACGCTGGCAATATGCTTATTGCCATCGTTTCGGTAGTAGCTGTGGCGCGGCGGCGCGTACACTGCGTGATCGATGTCGTAGCCGCGCGGCGGCACCACTTGCAGCTCGGCGCGGTCGGATTCGCGTTCTGCTACACGCTTGTGGCGCGCCAATACGCGGCAGCCGGTGCTGGTGACGGTAAGCGTCATGGGTCGCCCCTTGCCGCGGGTATAGTCGCTGGTCAGCAGATTCAGTGCCAACAGCTCATGGTGGGCGCGGCGCAGGTAAGTTTGGCCAAGGCCGGTCAGTGCTCGGAGTTCGGCCAGCGTCATGGTGCCCACGGTACGCAGGGCATCGAGCACCAGCGCCTGCTGCGGCGTGAGGGTGGTTAAGTAACTGCCGGCCATAGCTTAGCCCCTGGCCGCGTTGCGCACTCGGTGCACCGCATCGATGTCAACACCGCCCGGAGCGGCGTCGATGTGCACGCCCCACTGCTGGTGCGTGCGGGCGATTATTTCCAGAGCCGCACTTTGGGCTGGGCTGCATGGGTTGCCCACGGCGGGCTTCCAGCTGCTGTGAATTGACACGGCACCGTTGGGCGTGTCGGTCAAGGTCAGGGTGATGGTTGGCATAAAAATAAGCTCCGTTGGAGTTAATGGGTTTGCGCGCTTTTGGGCGCTTTTGGAAGCACTTGCAGAGTGTTGACGTGGGCGTGCATTTCGGCCCCGGCATGGCGACCGCCGCCCTCGATCAACACCAGCTTGGTCAGCTCCACCTGCAGCACGGCGCCGGGGGTCAGGTCATTGCCGCACTGGCACCAGAAGCCCAGCGCGTCGTCACCCAGGTAGGTAATGCGCCAAGGCACCATCATGTTGTGGCCGGGGCGACTGTAGGCCAGCAACTGCACGGCAAAGGTGCCGTCCTGGCGCGTCATGGCCTGTGGCTTGGTTTTGTTGGCCAGGTAGAGCTGCCCGGTGTATTTTTCAGATGTGCTCATGACAGCGTTGCCAGCAGACCCCAGAGCAGCTCGGCATAGTGCTCGGTGCCAAAGCTCACGAATATGCTCACCGTACCCACCACAGTAACCACACTGATCAGCCACAGCAACAAGGTGCGCCCCATTGCCATGTTTTCGTCATGGCTCAGAGGCTGGCCGCCGTCGTAGTCAACGGGCGGCAGGCGCACATTACCCGCCTCGGGAGGCACGGTGCCAGCGCGGGCCTGGCAGTTGGCTCCGCGGGTGCAGGTGCCAAAATCATCACAACAGTTTGTCATGATTTTTTCTTGTTTTTTGGTGCGGGCTTGTCGTCATGGACGTATTCGATCGGCAGTACACCAACTGTGCTGCTAATCATTTGGTAGGCCGATTCACGGATCCGGCCAAGGTGGTATTCGAGTACTGCAATGCGTTCATGCAACACGCCGATGTAGCGGTCGTTGTCGGCCAGTTGTTCGATGGCCTCTGATTTGAAAATTTCGAGCATTTCAACATTGCTCATGGCTGCACCTGTGCCGTGATGGTTTTGTGACCGCGCTTGGTCTCGCACATAATCTGGTTTTTGTGTGTGGTCTCGGACCAGGCTGCATTAGGGCCACAAACGGCCTGAGCCGCACGAGCAAAGCGCATGTCTTCGGCCAGACCGGCCTGGTGGCGGGTGTCGCCTTGCTCGGTCTCGGCGTCAAAGTTGGCGGCCAGGTACAGCCAGGCGCCGATGACAAAAATGGCCAGCAGCGTGTTTAGGATGCGGTGGGTGATCATGCGGTCACTCCAAGTGGGCCAACCCTACCGATCAGGGCTGTCAAATCGTCAAAGTTGGCCACCAGCCACAACCAGGCGACTACCACGGCCATGGCCGCCAGGAGATTGATGAGTCTTTTGATGCTCATGATGTCAACCCATAAGCCTTAAGGGCATCAATCGCATCAGTGATCAGGTGATCCGGCAAATAGCTGTCGGCGCTGTGCGGCGTCACTGCCGGGTGGTCGCACACTTCGAGCAAGATCGCGGCCAGGGCAGCAAGCACAACGCGCTCCCTGTTTGCGATGGGTGTATCCACACCGACTCGCCCAGCAACTGGGCCACCTACACCGACCGCCTGGGGCGACTGGCCTCCTACAAGATCGTAACTTGACTGCATTTTTCACTCCATGCCCGCTGCGGAATGGCGGGATGAGTGAAATTCTACACTCGTAGATTAATAGTCGTCAACAAGTGTAGAAATATATTTTCAACATGTCATAAAAAACCCGCCGAAGCGGGTTTTAGGCACTGACGAAAGCGGAATCTAGAGAGTGCAGACGGCGATGGGGCGGTCATCACCCAAGGGGGAAAACATTTTGATCTGCCAGCCGAGAAGAGGTCGCTCTGGTGTGCGGGCTGCTTGAGCGGCGGTAGCACATGCGACTCGGGCAGCCGATAAACTGCCTGGAAAGGTGGCGTCAATGTAGCTGTTGGACCATAGATTGACGTGCAAATCGCAAGAGGTAGCGCCCGCCAAACGCAAGCGCGCGCACACCTGGTCAAATACCTGCTGGGTGTCTGGCATTTTTTATGTCGGCGTTTTTGCCGCTGCTGCCCATTTGCGCTCTTGTGCTGCCTGGTCTTTGGCAATGCGCGCATTGGTTTCGCGCGTAACGGCTTCGACTCGTTTCATGTGGTCGCTAGGCCTGGTGGCAAGTTCATACACACCCAGCAAGGCGATCAGCACCATGACGGTTACCAAAAACCACATTGTCATTTTGATCACGATGCACCTCTTGTTAGTGGCAGTGCCGGGTACCGGCTTTAACGTCACGGTGACAGCCGTTTTTGTCAGTGCGGCCGCTGTGTGTCCAAGCGGTTGCCTGGGCCATTGTTGCGATGAAGCATAAGGTAAGAAGTAGTGCTCTCATTGGAAATCTTTCAACAAATGAACATAACAGCCGGGGTGTTCGGCTGGCGATTTTTCCAACGAGATACCTTGTGTGTGGTCTTGGTTTTGTTTTGACTCACACCGCTCCCTCTTTTTATGCGGCCATTGATAGAGTTTGGCCGTCGCGGGGTGGGCCGAGGTATTGTTTGTATTCACGCATCTTTGCCACCATGGCTTGCTTTTGGCCGGTGTCGAGCTGATTCATGACGGCGATGGCTTCCATGGTCCACTCGTCATGCACTTGCACGCTTTTTGAGCCGTGAAACGGGGTGTCTGTTGCCAGCATCTTGGAAGTGGGGTGGGTATCGCGGTCACCAGAATAGCCGGCAGGGACAGGGGGTGTCTTGAGGTGCGAAAGGTCGTGATCGGCGGTTTCGTCGGCCAGCTGCTCCAGGGTCAAGCCAAAAGCCTGGGCGATTTGTTGGAAAAATTCTGAGCGTGAGCTGTCACGAATTTCCAGCGCAGAGATGGTGCCCACGTCGACGTCACTGCGCGCTGAGAGTTCTTTCAGCCTCCAGCCCGCTTTTTCGCGGTAGTGTTTGATTTGCTTGCCTATAGCCATTTGGCGAGACTAAACAAGTGTTGAAAATAAATCAAACACAGGTGTAGATTTGTGCGTTCTACATGTGTAGAATAAACGGCATGAAACCAATTCAAGAAGCCATTTCCATCGCCGGCAGCGTCACAAAGCTGGCGAAAGAGCTTGGGGTTACGCCTCAAGCAGTTTGTTTTTGGCGTGACGGCCGGCGCGAAACACCAGCAGACAAATGCCCACTGATTGAGCGCATGACCGGCGTGAGCTGTGAACGGCTGCGGCCGGATGTGGCCTGGCAGGTGCTGAGGAATACGCCCGAGCTGGCCACCCAACCTCAAACCACAGAGCAGGGGGCTTGATATGACTAACTTACCCGATTGGGATGAAGTCCATCGTCTGCAGGCCTGGCTGGAAGCTCGACAGGCACGTGAAGACTTCTGGCTGTATGAACTTAACGAGATGACCGCATTCAGCGGCCAGCAAATCGTTCTGGCGCCGATTGCAGCAGTCGGTACACGCGCTCTTCTGCCTCCTGCATCAGTCGTGTTGCCACTCGCATGCCTTCCTCTGATATGGGTAATTTCTCGTAGAACGCTTGTTTCAGTGCAGATGCGTTTGCCAATGCGGTCAGCATGTCCTGCCGCTGCTCCGGCGTCAGCACCGTCATGGTGGCGGCAAGTGCCTGGTTGGTTGCAGCGAGGTCTGCACGCAGTCGGTCGAGTTTTGCTGCGAGTTCTTTGATGCTGATTGTCATGAGCGCCCCTTTTGGTGATTTTGGCCGTGGTAAGACGCTGCCATTGTCTGCCGGCTGGGGCGCTCGCCCTTTTGCTACCCGCCGATCCGGACCGGCCCGTCTTTTTGGACTGGCCTACCTTCCATGCCCTGATGCGTGCATGCCAGCGACACGCAGCGGTTTGCCGGGCTGTGCGGTGGGTGGCGTTTTTCTTCATGCCGGTAGTGTGATTTTTTTTGGGCTGTTGAGCTACACAACAGCTCTCAACAAGGTTGAGTGACTATGGCAAACCAAATATCAATACCCATCGCAGTGCGCCCCGAAGAGGTTTCACGCAAACAGTCTTTGGGTGCTGCCATCGAGTTGTGCGCCGAGCTGGGCGGATTTGGTTTGGACAAATCGCTGCAGCATGAGTTGGGTGTAGACAAGGCCCAGTTCAGCCGTTGGCAAAGTGGTGCTGAAGGTATTGTCTGGCCCAAATTTTCACGCTTGATGGATGCCTGCGGAAATGATGCGCCGGTGCTGTGGATGTTGTACCAGCGCGGGTATGACTTGCATAGTCTGCGCCGACAAGAGAGCGAGATCGAGCGTGAGTTGCGCCAGGCCCGCGAGGCCCTGGATCAGGAACGCCTGAAAAATCGGGTGCTGATTGAGGCGTTACACGGTCGTGTCGCTGGCTGAAAACGGCTGCCTTGTGGTGATCTTTTTTACATCTTTTGCCGGGACGGTCAATGATTGAGCGTGCGCCATTGCCGCCGCCCAAATACGAGGCGCTCAATGCAGCGCTGTTGGGCCGAATTGAACAGCTCGTTAAAGGGTGGTTGCCGGGAGGCAAAAAAGAAGGAAAGGAATACAAGTGTGGGTCGCTGTCTGGAGGCAAGGGCGATTCTTGCAGCGTCAATGTGACCGGCAAGGAAGGGCTGGGCTGCTGGGCTGACTTTGCAACGGGCGAAAAGGGCGGCGACCTGATCAGCCTTTACGGCGCCATTCATGGCCTGGGCAACGTCATGGCGGCAGTGACCCTGGCGCGCGAGGAAGGCCTGGAAGACATTGCCGGCGTCACGCTTGCCCATGGTGACGCCACGGTGCTTGTCAAGCCACCCCGGCCTGAGCCGCCAAAAGTCGCCCCGGAAAAGCCCGATGAGAAGTGGGAGGTCATGGCCCCGGTGCCTGACTTCGCCCCCTTGTTCAGGTTTCACCATTCGCATTACGACCAGTCGAATATCGAGCACGTGGCCGAATACCGAATGGATTCCGCGCTTTACGGCTACATCGTGCGTGTCATGCGCAGTCAGGGCGGTAAGCTGCCGCTGCCATTCACCTGGTGCAAGAGCGATCGTGACGGGTCCATGAAGTGGCTGAACAAGACCTTTGCCGAGCCCCGGCCGCTGTACTTTCCGTCAAAAAAATCACCGGTTGAATTTTCTGGCGACCTGGGCCAGCCGCTGGCCACTGTGGTGCTGGTCGAGGGCGAGAAAAAAGCGGGCATCCTGCAGGATCTGCTCGACGCATACGCCCCCGGCATTTATCTGGTGTGCAGCTGGCCCGGTGGCAGCAACGCGTGGAAGAAAGCCAATTGGTCATGGTTGGCGGGCTGCTCGGTGCTGTTGTGGCCCGACTGCGATGCCCATCGTGAAAAACTTACCCCCAAAGAGCGTGCCGCGTGCCCTGATGACCTGGCCCGTGCCGTGCTTGAGCAGTCCAAGCCGCTGCTGCCAGTGACCAAACAGCCTGGCATGGCAGCTATGCTGGGCATTGGCGCAATTCTGCGCGACACGCATGGCTGCAGTGTGCAGCTGCTGCCCATTCCCCAGCCGCTCGAAGTGCCCGCAGGGTGGGATTGCGCGGATGCCATCACCACCGACGGCTGGGACGGCGCGCGTGTTTTGGCGTTTTTCGGCCAATCGCAGCCTCTGCCATCGGGCAACACCGAAGAAGCCAAGAGCGCCCATCCTGGCAAGCCTGCGGCCCCTTTTGGTGGGGATAAAGGTGGTAATTTTGGCGCGGCGCCAGCTAACGCTATGGGGGCGGGGGGCATCAACGACGCATTTACCGACCACCTGGCGTTTCTGTGTGACAAGCTGGACTGCGAGGTGCACGAGCTGGGCGTGAATCGCAAGCTGTTGATTGCCGCCTTGCGCAAAGCGCCGGATTTGAAGGACTGCCTTGGCTTTAACGAGCTGACCGGGGCGCCTGGCACGCGCGTGCCTTGGCCTTGGCGGGCTGTGGCCGGGCCGCTGAAGGACACCGACGATCTGGGGTTGGGTGACTACCTGTGCAGCACCTACAAGCTCAAGGCAGCATCACGCGCCGCCTTGAGCGAGGCCATTGAAACCGTGGCTGATCAAAACCGGTATCACCCCATCAAGGACTACCTGCACGATCAGGTGCACGATGACAAGCCGCGCCTGGATCGTTGGCTGATTTATGTGCTGGGCATGGACCCGGCCACCATGTCACCACGGCGCAAGCGGTACCTTGAGTTGGTGGGCCGCTACCTGCTGATTGGCCTGGTGGCGCGCGTCATGGATCCCGGCTGCAAGTTTGACTATTCGCCGGTTTTCGAGGGCCTGCCGGGTGTCGGCAAGAGCACGTTCGTCAAGACGCTGGTGGGTGCTGAATTTTTCTCCGACACACACTTTGACATCGGCAATGGCAAGGATGGCTTCGAGCAGCTTGAGGGCCTGTGGGGTTATGAGCTGAGCGAGTTGACGGCTCTGCGCAAAGCGGACTCCGAGCAGGTCAAGCAGTTTTTCAGCTCCACGGTGGATCGTTTTCGGGGTGCCTATGGCAAGTATGTGCAGGCGCATCCACGGCAATGCGTGATATTTTGCAGCACCAACAAAAAGCAGTACCTGTATGACCTGACCGGTAACCGGCGTTTTTGGCCGATATGGATTGATCAGCAGATCAAGCTGGAATGGTTGCAAAAGTGGCGCAGCCAGTTGTTTGCCGAAGCGCTCAAGGCTTACCTGGCGCATGAACGTTATGCCCCCACGCGCGAGGAAGAAGAGGCGTATTTCGAGCCCGAACAAAAGCTGCGCCTGGTCGAAACTGCCGTGCAAAGCCGCTTGTATGAGCTGCTGACCCGCGAAGGCGCACCGGCCAGCGAGAGCAAGGTGACCAATGACCTGAACCAGCACACGACGTTCATCACGCTCGACCGGCTGGTGAGCGCCCTGGGCGCAGATGCAGCCAAATCCAGCAGCTTGCTGGAAAGCCAGATACGGGGCTGGCTGGAAGCCCACGGCTGGGGTTATGGCCGCGAGAGCACCGGCCAGCGCAGACGGGGATATAAGCAGCCGTCGGTGTGGCCACCAGCGATTGATGAAGAGGAGGGTGCCAGCGCACCCCCGACCCCGCCCAACGCAGGCGGCGAAAACGAGGGCAGTGACGATGAGCCATTTTGACCAGCGAGGGCCGTGCGTGGCCGAAAAGGTCGTGGCTCAACAAACGCGCCGCTCCACACCACGTACCAGACGCAAGATTGGCAGTACGTGTTGTGGCGCGGTAGCGGGGATGTCATTGCATGCCCCCATGACGTAGGCCAAGCCATCGCGCCGTGCAGGCGTCTGCAGGGGTGTGTGTCACGCCGCATCCGTCCAGCCGTCCAGCATTTGGCATGGAGCGCACCGCTCTGGTCATATCCCCTAAAGACCAGGTTGGAGCCGCTGCATTGTCCAACGATCGGCGCAGTCTCTTAAATGTGGGCGCGTGATGTGAGTGCACCCGCGCTCGCGCTCGCACCCGAGCGATCTGTGTGTGTGGATGTCATCAATGTATATAAGTGGACGGCTGGACGGCAACGAATTCAAAGGACAGCAATGGAAACAGTGGAACAACAAATCGCAAGCATCAAGGCCCACATGCCCATGGTCTATGAAGCCATCAAGGCCATGGCAGCTGAGAAGGGTAATCCCACTTTTGGCTTTGTACGTCGTGGATTGAAGGGCGAACCCAATTGCTTCTATGCCAGCGAGCGTGGTCATGTGATGGGCGCGCCGTTCAATCAGGCCGAAGCCACCGTCGACATAGCTTGTTGCATGGTGCGGTTTGGCGTCAGCCACTTCGTGATCTGGTCGCGCGAACTCGTGATGGCCGACAGCCAGCACCCCCCCGTCACGGGTCCTTCCACCGCCCCACCC